>NZ_JAOWRF010000346.1 GCF_025753815.1 Plectonema radiosum NIES-515
CCCCCCCTCCTCCCAAGTCACCATTCGCTGGTTGACGCAGGTTGCACATTTGTTACGGGAACAAGGAATAGATGCTTCCTCGGCACATGTAATTGAAGCAGTGCGGTTAGCGGAATCTTTGGCGGCTTTGAGAAATCGCCCTCTCCCAGGTCTGCCAGAATTAAATGAAGCTACCCAAGCTGTGCTTTGTTTTGGCAGGGATTTACCGATGCGCCTGATTCACGATAAACTCATAGTTGGCGATCGCTTGGGCAAAGTCCCACCAGAAACGCCGATGGTGCCGTTGCAACAAGATTTAATGCGGCAACAAAAGCGTCTGCGAATTGCGGCAGAAGTAACCGAAAAGACGCTAGACTTAGATTTAAGAAATAATCATGATTTAGAGCGATCGCACTTACTACATCGCCTCAATCTTTTAGAAATTCCTTGGGGACAACTTCAACTTTCAAGCAATAAAAAGGGCACTTTTCACGAATTCTGGCATTTGCAGTGGCATCCAGAATTTGCTGTTAGCTTAATTGAAGCTGGTATTTGGGGCAATACTGTTAAAGATGCTGCTGCGAATATTGCTTGTCACAAAGCAGATGCAGCAAATGATTTGCCAACATTGACAACTTTTTTAAATCAAGTAATATTATCAGATTTATCTGATGCCGTTAGTTATCTCATGTCGCGTTTGGAAAATGCTGCGGCTTTAGTTAGTGATGTCACACATTTAATGGCAGCATTACCACCATTAGCAAATGTACTGCGTTACGGTAACGTCCGCTTATCAGATACTAAGATGATAACTCATGTAGTTGATAAGTTAGTCACGCGAATTTGCATTTCTCTACCTGGTGCTTGCATATATGTGGATGACGATGCAGCGGCTGCAATGTACGATAATGTGATTCGTGTGAATAGTGCGATCGCTTTACTGCAAAACCAAGAACACATAACATCTTGGCAACAAGTATTATCGCAAATTTCCGACAACGAAAGACTACATAAACTAATCGCTGGTTGCTGTTGTCGTTTATTGCTAGATGTTGGTATTTTTAACGCAGATGAAGCAGCGCTACGCATGAAATTAGCGCTTTCTCTTGCCACTGAACCACCCCAAGCAGCTGCCTGGGTAGAAGGATTTCTCAAAGGTAGTGGTTTATTGCTTTTACATGATGATATTCTTTGGCAAGTTTTAGACAATTGGATAACTCAATTACCGGGTGAATTGTTTACCGCTTTGCTACCATTATTAAGACGCACTTTTAGCAATTTCCCCGCACCAGAAAGACGACAGATGGGTGAAAAAGTAAAACTTGGACTCAACACAAAAGCTACATTAAATTCTCCAAATATTGACGATTTTGATGAGAATAACGCCGCTGTTATCTTGCCTACTATCGCTCAATTGTTGGGGCTGTAAGAAAGGAATAATATCATGACAGGTTTATGACATATGATGTAGAGACGTAGCAGTGCTACGTCTCTTGGGGTTCGGATTTTTTTATTAATGTCAATTAAACGGACATGATCTAACGCAAAAAGATGCTCTTAATTAGCCGTGGCGTCGGCAGGCTTTGTTTGTATAGCACTAGGCTTCCAGTCTGAGGTCTCACAAATCACCATCATATGTGACAAGTATTTGTCAATACTATAATGGACAACTTGTAGTCCAGCTTTTTCTATTTCTTGCAGAAGTTCAGGTATTTGATACTTATGATGTCTCCAAATAGTAATTTCTTCACCTTCCAAAATTTCAATATTCTTATCTAATCCCCCAAAACTTAAATTTATAGTGTAATTATGACGGAATTTCATATTAGCAACTATGCTATCTGTTTCTAAATCATACTTTCTTATAAGTTCACAATCTTCAGATATAATTCCCATCTTGTTTTTAATCCATTTATATACTTCTTCTGCATGATAGTTGCAGCCACCTCTAACTTTTCCATCCCAATTAGAGTTAGAACCAGTTTCGTTAGTGAACACCAGTAAATCATTCTTACCCATGCTGTCTCTAAAGTTTTTCAGGACTTTAGTTATATTTTGATGATTGCCCATTGTCACACCCAAATGTAAAATTATTTTTGGTGTATCGTCAGTTTCTAAGTGAGCTTGATTTGTTAACCAAATTTGGGGAAGAAAACTATTTTCTATATCAATTGTGTGACTGATAAACTCAATTAGTGGAAACCACTTTTGAAAATTTTGTTTGGATAACTTAAGTAATTGTTCGCTAATATCTAAGGCGATATATTTATGAATTCTACCTAGTTTATTTAGCTTACCGACAAATTCTTTAACTGGATATGAATTTCCTGAACCGACATCTATAATATTTACTTTTTCACATTTTTGATAATTGCCATTAATATATTCAAAATTATTTTTTAAAAGGTCAATTTCCAAACTTGATGTCCGATACCATTTAGGAATAATATATTTTCGATAAAAATCATTCCAAATTTTTGCACCTCTACCTTTATAAGAATACTTTAGAGGTATTTCTCGTCTGACTTCTAATGCATGAATTATCCCCAAAATTTCTTCTTCGGAAAAAATAGAATAAAACTCAGAACTTGGCTTTGCTGTGCGACTAGTAAAAGTTGGAATATCCGAAGAAAATCGTGAATTGCTATGAACATTTTTAGCCATTGTTATTATTTTTTACTTTTCTCAGGTATTTAACGGTTATAAAACAAATACAGCAGATTTCACTCCTAAGTTCGTACATATATAAAAACCCTCTCCTTGTAGAGACGTAGCACAGAATCGTCTCTACGTGTATTCGATGTTTAGCGATAGGCTGCTGTAGATTAGACCAATGCTTGCCTCTGTTAGGTATTTTCCCATACCCCTATCCCAAAACTAAGAGTTTCTGCCAGATGCTTTCCTTGTTTCTTGCCCAAACCCTGCGCGATCGCACGGTTTTTGTGGGTGTGGGAATTGTTGTAAAGTGCCAAAAGCATCCATATATTACCAAAAATTCAGTCCTTCTCACCAAGCTCTGAAGATTTTTGTGTTTGGATGTGCTTTTTTTCGGAATCGGGTCAATCAAGGTGTATCCATCAAACAGCTACCAAATTAATCTACAGTAAATCTCAGATGTTGAACTACAAAAAATATGCCGCATTGCTTGCTTTATTGCCAGTTGTCACTATCTGGACTCAAGCAGCTAATGCTGAAACTTTAAAGACGAAAAATTTTAATATCACAATTACAAGAAACTGCCCAGAAGGATATGTAACTTGCAACAATGTTACTTATTATGGAAAGGATTTGAGGACAGGCAAATCGATTCGTCTCACTGGCAAAACAATTCACACAACTGGTGCTGATGGTGTCACCCCAAGTCGGTTCCTCGGTTATGAATTCCGTAATGGAGAGTATCTCTATCGGGTGACAACAGACAATACTTTGCAAGTTTATCAAGGCAAGAAACTGATACTTCAAGAAAAAGGAGCTTTGACAAATTAAAAATTATAGTTGAGTTTTGTTAAGCCTGATATCAGTTGTAGCTCCAAGCTAAATATTCATACAGCAGATTGTTAATTAAAATAGTGTTAAGGAGGAATATGTTAATCATATTCCTCCTTGACGCTTGAAAATGTGTGATACCAAAACGAATCTATGCAAACCAAATCAGGCAAATTAGAACTTGACAAAGAATATCCATCCCCAGATGAGGTATCTGCTATCCAGACGATTGAACAGATGATTGTCCAGAAGATTGAGCATAACTACCAAGCAGGAGAAAGACCAAGCCGACGCGATGCTCACGCTAAACATCATGGTTGTGTTAAAGCCGAATTTATAGTTGAAAATAACCTCTCCGAGGAGATGAAATTTGGCATTCTTAAAGAGCCAGGAAAGAAATTTACTGCTTGTATACGCTTCTCCAATGGCTCAGGAAAACCTCAGGCTGATTCTAAAGGTGATGGTCGGGGGATGGCAATTAAACTTCTGGGTGTGTCAGGTGAAAAGCTGTTGACAGATGAAAAAAACACTCAAGACTTTGTGATGATTAATCATCCAGTCTTTTTTATTCGGAATCTTCAAGACTATATCGATTTTTTTAAGAGCCAAGAAGCAGAGGGTAAGGGACCATTAAAGTTCTTCTTTCCTGGCTTAAACCCTTTGAAATGGCGCTTGCAGGAGTTTGCGATCGCTACGTCGATTCAGCGGAAAAAAATTGTTAGCCCGCTAGCAATTCAATATTGGAGTATGACACCCTACAAACTTGGAAATAGGGCAATTAAGTTCTCTGCCAAACCCAGCGTTGATCGTATTTCTGGGGGAACTGTTTCTAGTTCAGATAACTATCTCAAAGAAGCAATGGTTGAACATTTAAAAAGCAAAGAAGCTTGTTTTGATTTTTTGGTTCAATTCCAGACAGATGCTGATAAAATGCCAATAGAGAATTCAACAGTTGAGTGGAAAGCTCCTTTTTTAAAGGTGGCTACTATCAAGATTCCACCTCAAAGTTTTGATTCCTCCGAACAGATGGAATTTTGCGAAAATTTGTCCTATACTCCTTGGCATTCTCTACCAGAACATCAGCCATTGGGAGCAATAAACCGCTGTCGCAAGCCAATTTATAACTCAATTTCTCAAGCTAGACATCAATTGAATGCGGTTTCCAGGCAAGAACCCACTGAGTCAGAATTATCTGTGCTTTTTGGTGATTTGAATTGAGTACCGGACGAGTGACATACTCCACACACTCCCCTTCGGACGCGACGTTTCGGGGGGAAGCTTCCCCCCGAAAGCTCGCTTGTAAATGCTGCAAAATTTGGTTCCAAATTCCAGCTTTTTGCCATCTATAAAACCTTGTTGCCGCACTCTCCCACTTTTCATAACGTTCGGGCATATCTGGCCACGGTGCCCCAGTTCTTAATATCCAAAGAATGCCATTAATGACCGTGCGATGGTCATTATTTGGCTTACCCGTTCGCGGCTTTGATGCTGGTGGTAACGGTTTTAACCTTTCCCACTGTTCATTACTTAAATCTCCTCGGTTCATCCCTTCTTTATCTTTATTTCCTTCTCAATCTCTCAAGGAAATAATCACACTTGTGTTTACGCCTTCTGTATTACAGAATGTAGCACATAAATTAGGTTATATTAGCGATCGCACACCTAGCAATTATTCTCAATATTAATACTAGGCAATGAATGCGAGGCAATGAATGCATATAGAGGTAACAATCATTTTCCTCTGCTTTGGAAATTTTATAAAAATCATCGTAGTACATTTTTTCGCTTAATTAAAGTCTTAGATTTAAAATCAACTACTAACGAACAAAGCGTCATTAATGCATTAAATTTTGTTCTAGAAAATTCACATCGTCGAGGGGAATTAATAAGCGCTACTATTGAATTAGATTTTATCTCAGAACAATGGCGCAAACTAGTTGTAGTAAAACTTGGAGAGAAAACTAAATTTGTTCGTCGCTACCTTGAGGTCTGTGTTTTTCATCACTTAGCAGCAGAATTACGCTCAGGGGATATTTGTGTAATTGGTAGTGAAGAATACGCCGACTGCCGAGAACAATTACTGCCCTGGTCAGAATGTTTTGATTAATATTGTGAAAATTTAAGCATACCTAACACAGCTTCTGGATTTGTTGAGTATTTAAAATCTTGGTTAACTGATACTGCTGCTGCCGTAGATACTGATTATCCAAATAACCATCAGTTCATTATTAATGATGAAGGGACACCCGTACTCAAAAAATATCAAGCCAACGAGTTGAGTGTTTCTGGCAAGGCTTTAATTACAAAAATCGAAGAACGTTTGCCAGAACGAAATTTAATCGATATCCTTAGAAACGTTGACTATTGGACTAATTTTACCCGCCATTTTGGACCGATGAGCGGTTCCGACCCGAAAATTGAGCGTGCGACGGAACGCTATACTGCTCAAGATGATCCGCAGGATAAGTGTATCCACCAATTGTTTGAGGAGCAGGTAACGCTTACGCCTGATGCTATTGCGGTAGTCTTTGAAGGGGAACAACTGACCTATAAAGCAATACGCTTGGTGTTAAGGCTAAAAAGCTGATTCGAGATGTGAAATTTGGGAGCTTTGGTTCGTTGTCCAGTACCTCTGTGTTTTGGTCTTTTAGAACGAAACTTTGATACAGGTTTTTTCACAACTCTGGGATTATTACGGTGAACTCGTTCGGGTAACAACGTATCCAAAATCTCCACCGTTAACCAATCGAAAAAAGGGGGAATTCTTCTGGCTGTAAGCGTTGGAATTTAGGAATAGCACGACGAATGACTCGTAATGTCCCTGTAAAACTCAAGCGTAATGGTGCAAACTCGGCATTGGTTGCAGCTTGAAACATTAACACCCTTACTGACCAATGTCCTAACAACCAAGCATATACCTCTTGCACAACCTCCCGTGGTTTTTGGGAACGGACATGAGTCTTTCGCCCCAGAAGATGTATTTTTAACTCATCAATGGTATTTTCTACTTCCCATCGCTGATGATATTCCCTTGCCAACAACTCGGCAGGAAATTTCGATTGGGTCTAATAAGCTAGTAATCAAACGATATGTAAGTTGTTCTTCTGGATTGTCAGGATGCTCGATTGTATACTCAATTACTCGTACTAGTATTGGCTGATAACCTTTTTTTCGTAGTTTTCCCGATGGATAAATCCATGACAAATAAGAGCCATCTTCTAAGGGTTTTTCCGCAAGGAATTTGACATTGGCTGGTATTCTCCCTAAATAATCACATCCCTTGGCTACTGTTGCTTGTACCATTGCATAGGAATGTAATCCCCTATCCCACATCAACAACATCCCTGATGTTACCGAACGTAATAGTCTTAATGCTCGTACTCGCTCTCCAATGCGATACGGACACATTAATGCATCAAATATTATATGTGTTCCAGCTTCCACCAATATAACTAATCTAACTTTCGGGAACGCGGCTTGTGTCCCAGGACGACTACCAGGACGACCAAAAACTCTAGCATTTTCATCACTGTCTGGGACATTAAAACAAGTACCATCAATGACTACAATTCGTAGCCCATTTAAAAATGCCCCCAAGGTTTCGGTTGTCGCCATTGGTCTTACCAGACGATGAAATAAATCACTCATCACTCTTGCTCCTAATCGCTGCCGAGCTTGTGTGATAGCTGATTTACAAGGTGCCCGCCAGTATTTACCAACTTTTAGCCATGCCTCTGACATCCCATCTATTAGGTTTTTAAGCACATCTCGCATCGAGTCTCTAGACCAAAAACTCATTGCTATTACCAGACATACTACTAATTGTGCTGGTAGCGAGCGCTTGCGTTCTTCTTCAGTTTTAGTATTAGCGATCGCCTGTTCGATGACAAAAGCTGGGATCGCCATCTCAATTGCTTTAAGCAAGTCACCGCTTTGTATCTCAGGAGACACCAACGAGAAATCCTTAAGATGCACCACACTCAATTCTCATTCATGGGAACAATCCCTAGTGTACATAAATTTGAGGCTTAACTGAACCGTATTGACCTATAAAGAACTTAACCAACGGGCGAACAGGATAGCACATCACCTACAACGCCTGGGCGTAGGGCCAGAAGTGCTGGTGGGAATATGCGTAGAGCGCTCCATAGAGATGGTAGTGGGATTGCTTGGCATCCTTAAGGCTGGTGGTGCGTATGTCCCTCTTGACCCAACTTATCCTTTAGAGCATTTGGTTTTCATACTAGAAGACGCTCAAGTACCAGTCCTGCTAACTCAGGCAAAGTTAGTAGAGTCTCTGTTGACTTGGGCAAAACAAGTCTTTGCAACCGAGGACTTCGCTGGTGTTCTGGCCTCAACCTCCATCTGTTTCGATTTGTCAGTATTCGAGCTGTTTGTTCCCCTGAGTTGGGGTGGCAAGGTCATTCTAGCCCAAAACGCGCTCGCCTTGCCCACCTTGCCTGCTGCCAAAAAAGTCACTCTGATCAATACAGTTCCCACTGCGATCGCGGAGTTATTGCGCTCACAAGACATACCTGCTTCTGTGCGAATGATCAACCTTGCAGGTGAACCACTCCAAAAACAACTGGTGCAGCAGATCTATCAGCA
>NZ_JAOWRF010000397.1 GCF_025753815.1 Plectonema radiosum NIES-515
CTCCCCAGGCACCATCGTCACAAAATTGTCACGCTCACCTTCATATCGCCTGATTAAACTAGTATTAACGAAAACATTAGTTTCGTCCTCACACCATACCGTTGCTCTCTTGTTAAATAAATAACAAGAGAGTTTTTTTGTGTCCAAAGTTACTATATTACTGGTATAAAAAGAAAGGGGGATATTTATGGCGATTAATTGCCATAGATATCCCCTCATTTTTCGCTCTTTCCTTATTTTCCAAATAATACCCGTCGGATTCCGTAATCCGTGTTGAATTGTTTGAATTTATTCCGTAACCAACAAATATTTAAAGAGAATAAAACAGGATGTCTACTGCAATTAAATGTCCTACCAATCGACCAATCTTGCGATTGGGTGCAACTAGTCCATTTGTCAAAGAAATGCAAAAAGCATTAAACCAGCGGCTTGCAGAACTGGATACTTTATCAGATTATCCTTTACAGGTTCTTGTCACAAGTCACTTTGAAGAACAAACCCAAGATGCTGTTAAATATTTTCAGTGTCTTGCCTTCCTCAAAACAGATGGTATTGTCGGAAAAGATACCTGGACATATTTGTGTGAAGGTGCAAATAGTTTGCCAGAGTTAAGTCAAGGAAGTAGCGGTTCTCTGGTGAAAGCAGTTCAGCAAGCGCTTAAGAATGGTAAATATTATTCTGGTGAAGTCGATGGCATCTTTGGCACGAAAACAACTGAAGCAATAGAAGCTTTTCAGGCATCACGCTATCAACAACCCAACGGCATCATTGGATATCGGACATGGAATGCTTTAAGTAGATTCCATGCCCATATCTCTGGCTGTATTATTGATACTTTCGATTAATCAGTAGACATTAAAAGTAAAATACTCTCTTCTGTAGTGAAGGCTTCAGCCCTCACTAAATTTAGGCAAGCTATTTCTCTATGAAAACTAAATCTTCAGGTTGAACAGTTAATTTGATATTTTGACCATCGACTTTCACCACAAAATCAAATCCTGTCACATGACTATCTGGGAGAATTATAACTTTATCTTTCTTCGATTCCAAAAAGTTAATAAATCCGTCTAGAGCTACACTCCCATCATTAATAGCGAGATAATCAAGCAGCCGGCGAAACAGTTTTGGTAAAATAACAACTTTGTCGATGATAGTTTCCAACTCTTCCAATACAAAACCTTTATTAGTTTTATCTGATGCCCATAAACCCTTTTTATCACTCCGAGCTTTTTCGGTGACAGCAATTAATTGCTTGCGGATATCAGGATATAATTTGGAGTAAAAGGTAGGGTAAACTAAGCCTTTAGCTAAGAGATGAGAATTTGCGCTTTTTTTTAGTAAAGGTTTTTCTAAAAAGATGTTGCTGCCATCTTCTTGTTCCGAATTGCCTTTAAAGACAAAAGCTACAGCTCTGCCATACTTGTCTGCAAAACGGGTGAGGATGAAACCAGGTACTTCTTCGGGTTCTGCGGCAGTAATTAGTTGATTGGAACCACGGGTAACGTTTTGAAATCCCAAAAATTTTAGGAGTTCGCTAGCAGCTCCATCAGCAAATTCTCCTGGTTGGTGCTGTATGCCGATACTACCCATTTTCGGGCGATAATGTGTTTCCAAAGCATCGATCGCATCTAAACGCAGCTGGGCACCCCCTGAACGGTTGGTGCTGACTGCTGTCTCCAATGTCTTCCACAATTCGGGGTTGTGCGGATAAAAGCGGATAGAATCACCATCAGGAGCAGTTTTGACGATTCTGAAGTTGCCCTGGATAAGCGTCATTGTCATTTTTTGGGTTCCTTTGATGAAGATGAACTACAACAGTTAGTTTTACAGGAATTTTGGATACACGCGATCGCAAGTGCTCTTTGCATCGCATTTCCACCATAGGCAAATCAAGTTAGTCATCGCGATCGCTCAAAATAATTGCTCCCGGATCTCATTCTCTCGCTAAACTTATGTTAAGCAAACGTCCAGTTTGCTCCTCACAGAACACTTCTGCTCTCTTGTTGGGTAACTAGCAAGAGGGCTTTTTTTATATAAAGGGGAATAAGGACAGGGTAAGCTGTTCTTGAGATGTAGCAGTTTCCAGCCCCACAAACAAATTACATATTTGAGCCAAACTCAATATGAACGAGTTACAAGCAATTCTCAACGCTTTCGACCAAAGCCAAAAAAGCGGTGAAACCTCTTAAGATTCGCGATCGCTGACAAAGTGATTTTCATCCGTCGCGAAATAGTCTATAATTAAATATCTATAAATAAAAACGCCATCGCTGTGGTGAGGCTTCTTAAGAGACTACAATAAACTTTCAGCCGCATGTACTGCCACAGCGATCGCATTCTTCACGGCAGTATCTTTCTCTGACAAAATCACATTTTCACTCTTTGTCCGCTGGGCAACTACAGCACAAACAGCACCAGCTGCAAATTGATATACTCCCGCCATCTTAAAAAGAGTACCACATTCCATTTCATAATTCAAGACATTTAAACGCCGGTATTCTTCAGTTATGCCATCAAGCGATCGCATTAAATATGGATTTGCCGAATCAGTGCGTTCCTGTCCTTCGTAAAAAGTATCTACCGATGCCGTAATCCCCATATAATGCGAAATCTCTAACTTGCGTGCAGCATTAACCAGCGCTACCGTGAGAAATGGATCGGCTGCTGCGGGATACTCCACAGGTGCAATATCATTCGCTGCGCCTTGCCGACATAATGCCGCACTGCTAATTACAATACTACCGACAGTTACATCAGGTTGAATTGAACCGCAAGTACCAATGCGAATAATTTGCCGAATTCCTACTTGCACCAACTCATTCACCACAATACTCAAAGAAGGTGCACCCATACCACTAGTAGCAGATAAAACGGGGCGATTATTTGGCAAATATCCTAGATAACTATTAAGTCCGCGATTTTCCGACAACAAACGCACATCATGCAAATAAGTTTCAGCAATTAAACGAGCGCGTTCCGGATCGCCAGATAATAAAGTTATGCTGGGAGGCTGTGAACCCAAATCATCTTGTCCAAAGCCAATGTGATATAAGCGGTTATTTGTCATAAGTAGATTATATTCTTTGTAATACATTATGTAGTATAATCAAGATAGTTACCGCTCATGCAGTAACTGATTGTCATATCAAAATCAAAAGGAAGTCTATATGATTCCCCGATCGCACGTCCGCAATATTGGTATATCTGCTCACATTGACTCTGGGAAAACTACGTTATCAGAGCGAATTCTCTTCTACACAGGCAGAATCCACGCGATAGAAGAAGTGAGGGGAGGCGGAAAGGGTGCGACGATGGACTTCATGGACTTAGAAAAAGAACATGGTATCACCATCACCTCAGCAGCGACAACTTGCCAATGGCACGATACCCAAATCAACTTAATAGACACACCAGGACACGTAGACTTCACCATAGAAGTAGAACGTTCTCTGCGGGTGTTGGATGGGGCTGTAATGGTGCTGTGTGCGGTGGGGGGTGTGCAGTCCCAATCCATCACCGTAGACCGCCAAATGAAGCGATATCGCGTGCCGCGTTTGGCGTTCATCAACAAGATGGATCGCCTTGGTGCTGAGCCATTTCGTGTAGTACAAGCGATGCGAGACAAGTTGCAATTGAATGCTGTCTTACTTCAGTACCCGATTGGTAGTGAAGATAACTTTCAAGGGGTGATTGACCTCGTGGAAATGACGGCTCACTATTATGAAGGTGAGAACGGGGAAAATTGGGTGAAAAAGTTAATTCCCGATGCTTTGATGCATGAAGCACAACAAGCACGGGAAAAGTTGCTTGACGCTTTGTCGCTGTTCTCCGAAGCAATGACCGAACAGCTAATAGAGGGTAAGGAAGTTCCCCAAGAACTGCAAAGGCAAATCATCCGTCAAGCAACTTTAAGCTTGGAACTGACTCCAGTGTTGCTGGGTTCGGCATTCAAAAATAAGGGTGTGCAAAACTTGTTAGATGCGATCGCTCTTTATCTACCATCACCTATAGATAGGGAAGTAGTCAAAACCGCAGAATCGGTGAGTATCTATCCTAACCCTGATGATTCTTTAGTGGCTTTGGCATTCAAACTGACTGTAGAATCCTTTGGACAATTGACCTACATCCGCATCTACTCCGGAACGCTGAAACCAGGTGACACTGTATACAACTCGCGTACCGGGAAACGAGTGCAAATTAATCGCTTAGTGAGAATGCACGCCAACAAGCGAGAAGAAGTGCAAGTCGCTGTGGCAGGAGATATTATTGCTCTGTTGGGTGTAGATTGTGCATCTGGCGATACACTTTGCTCAGGGGAACCACTATCTTTAGAAAGAATGTTTGTGCCGCAACCAGTGATTACGCTATCGATTATGGCTAAAAAACAGGAATCGAGCGATCGCTTATCCAAAGCACTCAACCGCTTTCAAAAAGAAGACCCCACCTTCTGTGTTACTCACGACCCCGAATCTAGCGCTACTCTGATTTCTGGGATGGGTGAACTCCATCTACAAATCTACATTGAGCGCATCCAACGCGAATATAATGCTGAAGTTTACGTCAGTAAACCGGCGGTAGCATATCGAGAAACCATCTTGCAAAAAGCTACCTTCGACTACCGACTCAAAAAACAGACGGGTGGTTCTGGTCAGTTTGCCCAGGTTACTGGGTGGATTTCACCGACAAGCGAACCGTTTGTGTTTGAAAACCGCGTAGTTGGTGGTGTAATTCCCAAAGAGTACATCGTAGCTTGTGAAAAAGGTTTCCGGGAGGCGATGCAATCAGGACAGCTAGAAGGCTATCTTGTTACTGGGGTGAAAGTCGTTCTTGCAGGAGGTTCATATCACCCAATCGATTCAAGTGAAATTGCTTTTCGGTCAGCAGCGCATCAAGCTTTTGAACAAGCTTTTATCAAAGCAAATCCTTGCATTTTAGAACCAATTATGCTTGTAGAAGTGGAAACCCCGAATGAGTTTTTTGGAAGAGTTCAGGGAGATTTATCTTCCCGTCGGGGTTTGCTATTAGGTTCCGAGACAATGCTCTCATACACGGTAATTCGGGCTGAAGTACCATTAGCAAAGATGTTTGGGTATTCAACAGACTTGCGATCGCTTACCTCTGGGATGGCAACTTTCTCAATGGAGTTTGCTTGCTATCGGCAAGCTTTAGCAGTGAAGTCATAATCAACACATAAAAATAGGCAGACTTAAGAAGTCTGCCTTTTCTGTACTTTGTTTTTCCAATGTTGTACTTAGCCTAAGTTGAGAGTCTTTTTATTTTTGCATTTGCCAAGGAGCATACCACCACCAATAGCGAGCATACCGAAAACAAGGCTAGGTTCAGGTACAGTGCGGAACGAGTGGTTATCGCTTTCAAATCCACCACCGTATTTTGCTTCTTGGGAAATCACAATTTTGTTGAAGTATTCATTTGTGTTGTCTGCAAAGAACTGAAGGTAGCTATTACCTTGATAGTACGTTTTGCTTCCGGGTGCTGATTGTATAGAACTATCACCTGCCTTTGGTCCTGGATGTAGTTCAGAGTAGAGGGCAAACTTACCGATGTCCGCAGTTGCAAAGGTTTTGATTAAGGTGTTTCCATTGAAGAAAGAGAGAGTATTACCAGGGTGAGCAGCACCCCAGTCTAAACCGAAAGATTTTGTCAGACTCTCTAAGCTAATTGTGACGGAGTTACCAGCCATAACTTGCAGATACTTGGAAGTGTTTTTCTCACCATTTGGACCAACTGGTGCCCAAGTGTTGCTTGTAACTTGCTTCTGACCATTTGCATTACTGAATGAGTACTGAGCAAATCCAGTAGTTGGTGCTGTACCTTGGACTGTTTTACCTTTTGCATCCTTGGTATTGTTGAAGTCAATCGTGATTGCATTTTTGTCTTGGGTATAGGCACCTTGATTGGTTTCTCCGTTAGGACCTGTAGTACCTGTGCTCATGGTAAAGGATATAGCGTGAGCAGCATCTGCGTAGGAGAAGGAAGCGATCGCTCCTAAAGATAAAGCAGCAATGGAAGCAAATTTCTTGAGAAACATGATTTTCAGCTCGTGTCGTTTTCCGTGTCTTCAGTCCATTATGTGATTTATTAATTACAAACACTATGAAAACATTACTGAACTTTGATTTTTCTTTGAACCAAAATAATTTGTAATTTATTTAACTAGTTTTCAGAGAAAAATAAGTGATTTTACTTTTAAAGACGTGAAGAGAAGCAAGGTAAAAGAACTAATAGTTGTGAAGAAACGAATTATTAATCAACAAATCCAGTGTCCTTTTTAAGGCAATACCTTGGTGTTAAGGATTTTCGGTACTGATTTTAGACCTGTAGAGACGCGATCGTCCGAAGTCTCTACGCTCGTATTTTCGGCTTAACACCAACGGTATTGCTTTTATATAGCAGAATCAACAAATAAAAATAGGCAGACTCATATGTCTGCCTATCATGTTATTATTTATTTTTTTATTGTATGTAAAAATACGAAGGAAGAGATAAACGCACCTCTACAAACTTGTAATTAACCGAGTTTATCCCAAATTGAGAGACTTCTGATTTTTGCGCTTGCGGAGTAACAGACCACCAACAGCTAGCAATCCTAAAGCCACACCTGGTTCAGGTACAGCAGTTGTGCCGTTCTCGAAATCAAAACCCTTAGCTCCTGCATGGAAGGAGTGGTTGTCAGTTTCAAATCCACCACCTCCTACCTGAGAAATGACAATCTTGTTAAAGGTATCTTTATTGCTTTCTGAGTAGAAGTGAACGTAGCCATTACCTTGAATGTATTGGTTGGTTGTCGGGTCTAGTTTTGCTCCATCTTCATTGCTACCAGGATGTAATGCAGAGTAAATAGCAAAACCACCCGCTAAATCAATATCTTTAGTTGTAAAGCTGTTTACTAACTTATCACCATTGAAGAAGGAGTAAGTATTATTTGTGTGTGCTGCACCCCAGTCAATACCGAAGTAGTTCAGATTCTTTTCCAGGTTAATTATAGCGTTGCTGCCTTCAAAAACTTCCAAATAGTTAGAATCGTTTTTCTCACCCTTTGCCCCAACTGGTGCCCACATATCTGACCAAACACCACTGTTATTGCCAGAGAATGAGTATTTGGCAAATCCAGTGGTTGGTACTTTACCAGAATTGAAGTCAACCGTTACCACGTCTTTATTCTTAGAAAACTCCGAAAAAGCACCTTGGTTTGTTTTCCCATCAATACTTTCAATACCTGTGGTTACTTTGAATGTAACAGCGTGAGCCGATTCAGCATAGGAGAAGGAAGCGATCGCACTTAGAGATAAAGCAGCAATTGAAGCAAATTTTTTGATAAACATGATGTTTGGCTCTGGTCGTTTTCCGTGTCTTGAGCCAATTATGTGATTTGTTAGATACAAAAAATAGGCTATATTTACGGAATTTGCTTTTTTGCTTCAATTGACGAAAAATGTGACATATTTAACTATTTATCAAAGATAAACCAGTGGTTTTACTTGGAAATACGTCAAGATAAACAAGGTAAACGAACTAATATTTGTGAAGAAACGAATTATTGATAAAGAATTTGTGTATCTGTCCTTCGTTGTTTTAAAGAGTAATGAAGAACCGGGAAATTTATTTTTGTGTTTCAGAAAAAGGCAGGTGGGGCAAATCTGCCAAAGACTTGATATTAAAGCATATTGAACCTCGCATGACTAGAAGTCACGCGATTCCTACTTCAACGAGTCCTGCCTGGATGACTCCAGGACTTACAGATTC
>NZ_JAOWRF010000145.1 GCF_025753815.1 Plectonema radiosum NIES-515
GGGGGGGGGGGGGGGGGGGGGAAAAGGAGAAAGGGGACAAAGGGGGACAAGGGGGACAAGGTGGTATTTCTTCCCCCACTCCCCCACACCACGCTTCCCCCACCCCCCAAAGTGCCGTTGCTGCCACAGTTGATTGCAATCCTCGTTACGTCTATCTTGACCCTTACGAGGGTGCTAAGGCAGTTGTGGCTGAAGCTGCACGCAATCTCAGCTGTGTGGGTGCTGAACCTATAGCGGTGACAGATAACTTAAATTTCGGCAGTCCGGAAAAACCGATTGGTTATTGGCAATTATCAGAAGCTTGTCGGGGTTTGGCTGAAGGTTGCCGGGAATTAGGAACGCCGGTTACTGGCGGTAATGTCTCACTTTACAATGAAACTCTCGACTCAGAAGGCAACCCGCAAGCAATTTATCCTACCCCGGTTGTGGGTATGGTTGGGTTGATTCCTGATTTGGACAAAATTTGCGGTCAAGCATGGCAATCCGAGGGTGATATTATTTATCTTTTAGGATTGCCTTTGAAATCCAAAACTGAATTGGGGGCATCCGAATATTTAGCCACTATCCATAATACTGTAGCAGGACGCCCTCCACGGGTAGATTTTGAATTGGAAAGGTGTGTACAACAAATTTGCCGTGAAGGAATTCGCTCTTGTTGGATTCGTTCAGCTCATGATTGTGCTGAAGGTGGTTTAGCTGTTGCTTTGGCAGAATGTTGCATTGCTGGTAAACTTGGTGCCCAAATTAATTTAGGATTAGCATCAAGCAATTCACAACTTCGATGGGATGAGGTGCTGTTTGGTGAAGGTGGAGCGCGAATTATCGTTTCTGTAGCGTTAGAACAGCAAGAAATTTGGGAATCTTTATTAAATGAACAATTGGCTAATTATTGGCAGAAACTTGGCAAGGTTAGTAATTCCAACACTGATTTGGGGGTGCTAACCTGTGATAACCAAAGTTTAATCAACGTTAGGATCGAAGATATGAGCGATCGCTATTCTCATGCGATCGAAAGACGTTTAAAAGGTGCGGAGTTAAAAGTTATAAGTTAAGAATTATGAGTGAGGAGTTGTAGAGACGCAAAATTTCGCGTCTCTACAGGAGGAGCGGAATTAGGAGTTATGACTTTTACTTCTGACTTTCAACTCCTGAATATTCACCACGAATGTTTGCTATCCCCAAGCATGATTAAGGTACTGTTATATGTATATGGATTGTTAACGATTTATTAAGGTCAGTTAATATTTCTGAAAACATTCACTTATATATTCATCCCACTGACTCAAAATTTCATCTGGAGCAAAGCTGTAGCATGATTCCTAACCATTCCGTCTCCTTGGATGACCACGCAATTGAAGCCCGTGCTGACAAGCCAGAAGAAGCTTGCGGCGTTTTTGGCATCTACGCACCTGGGGAAGACGTTGCCAAACTGACCTACTTTGGACTTTATGCCCTGCAACACCGAGGTCAAGAGTCAGCGGGAATTGCCACATTTGCAGGGGAACAAGTACACCTGCACAAAGACATGGGTTTGGTATCCCATGTGTTTAACGAATCCATTTTGAGTCAGCTACCGGGTAACTTAGCCGTTGGTCACACTCGTTACTCAACTACAGGTTCCAGCCGGAAAGTTAACGCCCAGCCTGCTGTTGTCGAAACTCGCTTGGGTTCAATAGCTTTAGCACATAATGGGAACTTAGTCAATACCGCACACTTGCGAGAAGAGTTGCTAAAGAGCAAATGCAACTTAGTGACGACAACCGATTCAGAAATGATTGCTTTTGCGATCGCCGAAGAAATCAATGCTGGTGCAGACTGGTTAGAAGGCTGCATTCGCGCATTTAACCGCTGCAATGGTGCTTTTAGTTTAGTAATAGGCACTCCAACTGGCATTATGGGTGTTCGCGATCCTAATGGCATTCGTCCCTTAGTAATTGGCACCTTGGGTGAAAATCCAGTTCGCTACGTACTCGCATCAGAAACCTGTGGATTAGATATCATTAATGCCGATTATCTGCGTGACGTGGAACCGGGGGAATTAGTTTGGATTACCGAAGATGGTTTAGCTTCCTTCCCGTGGACTCAACAACCCCAAAAGAAGCTGTGTATCTTTGAGATGATATACTTCGCCCGCCCTGATAGCATGATGCACAATGAAACATTGTACAGCTACCGACTGCGCTTAGGGCAGCGACTAGCTGAAGAATCTCCTGTAGAAGCAGATATTGTTTTTGGTGTTCCTGATTCTGGTATACCCGCTGCCATCGGCTTTTCTCAAACTTCTGGTATTCGATATGCCGAAGGATTGATTAAGAATCGTTATGTTGGACGCACCTTCATTCAGCCAACACAAATGATGCGCGAGTCGGGAATAAAAATGAAACTCAATCCCCTCAAAGATGTCCTATACGGCAAAAGAGTGGTGATTGTGGATGATTCTATCGTCCGGGGTACAACCAGCCGAAAACTCGTCAAAACCTTGCGGGATGCCGGTGTTGTGGAAGTGCATATGCGAATTTCCTCACCCCCAGTAACTCACCCTTGTTTCTACGGTATCGATACCGACACCCAGGATCAGCTAATTGCTGCCACCAAATCAGTAGAAGAAATTGCTAAACAACTAGAAGTAGATAGCCTAGCCTATCTCAGTTGGGACGGAATGCTAAAAGCAACGCAAGAAGACACCAATAGTTTTTGTTCTGCTTGCTTTACCGGCGATTACCCCACCTCAATTCCAGAAGCACTGAAGGGTTCTAAGTTGATATTAGAAAAAGCAGCAGTCTAGGGAATGGGGAATTGGGAATTGGGCATCGGGTCATAGGGTCAAGATTTGGCTTTATTTCCAATTCCCAATTCTTAATTTTCAATGCCCATTGCCCATTAAACAATTGCCCATTGCCCAATTCCCAATTCCCCAATTCAGGTTTGCTGCAAAAATTCTACATTGGGTAACAACGGATCTGTAACAATGCCCACACCGCTGAAACTCCAGCGTTTCAGTAAACTTTTTACCTGCGTCCCTGGAACAGATTCTACAGAAAAGCGGCTTGCCAGTTCAGCTGCGTGGGTGTTGAGGTAGCTCAGAGCATCAAAGTTTTCGCGAAATAGCAACAAATAGCCCGTTCCTTGAGAGTTAGGACGGGCAGTAAGATAACTACCATCAGATTTTGAGCGTATTAGATAATAAACTTCGGACAGCATGGAGGGGAGGGGGATGGGGGGATGGGGAGAGGGGGGGATGGGGAGGGAGCATCCCAATGCGTGCAAAAAGCCCGCAGGCTATAAGCCTGGGGCTACACGGACAAAGCCCACCGACCTGGGCTATAAGAGTTCTTAGCCCAGGTCGGTGGGCTTCGTTTGTATAGCTGCACCCTTCTAGGGTGTCGGGTAAAATATTTGTTCAAAATTGGGATGCTCCCGATGGAGAGGACAGGGGGGACAATCAACCACTAACAACTAACAACTAACTAATTTAAATTTTCTAACCGAATGCGGGGATCGGCAGCTTTGAGCATTAAGTCCGCGACTAAATTGCCGAGTATTAGGAGTACTGCACCCATTACCAAGCTTGCCATTGCTAGAGGCACATCTAGATTCAATAAAGCTTGTAAAGTCAACTTTCCCAAACCGGGCCAGTTAAAAAACTGCTCAGTAATGAAAGCACCGCTTAATAAACCAGCCAATTCAAAGCCTAATAAGGTAATTAAGGGGTTAACGGCGTTACGAAGGGCATGAACGTAAATAACGCGGTTTTCGGGTAGCCCTTTAGCGCGAGCGGTTTGGATGTAATCTTGACGCAGTACATCTAACATTTCGCCGCGAGTGATTCGCTGTAAACCAGCAAAGCTAGTGATGCTTAAAGCGATGGTGGGTAAAATTAAGTGCCAGCCTATATCTATAATTTTCCCAATAGGGGAGAGGTCGGTGTAATAAATGCTGGTCATACCACCTACGGGAAACAGGGGGGTGGTGATTTGGGCAAAGAACAGTAAAAACAAAGCGGCAATGAAACTGGGAAATCCTTGTCCGAGGTAGCTTAAGACTTGCAAAATTCGGTCGTAAGCGCGATTTTGCTTGACGGCGGCGGTAATGCCTAAGGGGATAGCGATCGCCCAAGTTACAATTAAAGAAGCGATCGCCATCAGCAATGTTGCTGGTACGCGTTCCCACAACAAAGATGCCACAGAACGATTATAAGAAAAACTCGT
Source organism: Plectonema radiosum NIES-515 (assembly GCF_025753815.1). Classification (GTDB taxonomy): domain Bacteria; phylum Cyanobacteriota; class Cyanobacteriia; order Cyanobacteriales; family Nostocaceae; genus Hassallia; species Hassallia radiosum_A. The sequence continues at coordinate 4,209 of NZ_JAOWRF010000145.1, forward strand.
CCCAAAATCGCCCCGTGTCAAAATATTCCACAACCAAAGTCCAAATTGTTCCAGCCAAGACTTATCCAAACCAAACTGTCGTCGCAGTTCATCAATTCGTTCTTTAGAGATTTTCGGATTTGCCTCCAAGGAACTGACATAATCCCCTGGTGCGAGCTGCATAATAAAAAATGACAATGCTGATGCTAAAAACAATGTCAAAAGCGCCTGTAATAGCCGCTTGATGACATAAATAAAGGTTTCGCTAGTGACCAGCCTATACAGCCAATCTCGACCCGCTTCTAAGGAAATTCTGGTAGAAGTCATAGTAGTTTGTCAAAGGTCAACAGTCAACAGTCTTGGGTCAAGAGTCAAAAGTCAAAAACCTTTGGACTGTAGACTTTGGACTTTGGACTCTTCACTAATATTCCACAAGGCTAATAATCGGCACATCCGGCAGATTTTTTCGTCCTTGCAAATCCCGTAGCTCGATGATAAACCCAAATCCCACAAGTTCGCAGCCAATTTTCTGTACTAACTTTGCCGTCGCACTCGCAGTTCCACCTGTGGCAATTAAATCATCTACAATCAAAACCCGGCTATTGGGATGCAAAGCGTCCTGATGCATTTCCAAACAGTCCGTACCATACTCTAGTTCATATTCAACCGAATAAACTGCTGCTGGTAACTTACCTGGTTTGCGAACTGGAATAAAACCAACTCCTAATTTATAAGCTAGAGGTGTACCAAAAATGAAGCCCCGTGACTCCATCCCCACAATATAATCAGCTTTTAGTCCGGCATCAATGCATTTTTCGGCAAGAAAGTCAATAGTGTAACGCAGTCCTTGAGGATCGCGCAGGAGGGTGGTGATATCCCGAAAGACAATTCCGGGTTTAGGAAAATCTGGGATGTCGCGAATCAGAGACTTTAAATCCATAAGAATGGGGAACTGTAGAGGGGGAATGGGGAGGAGCGGAGTTTGGAGGAGCGGAGTTAGGAGGAGCGGAGTTTGGAGGAGCGGAGTTTGGAGTTAGAAAGATTCTCTTTATTGTTTCTTCCCAGTCCCCAATGCCCCGTGCCCGATGCCCGATGCCTAATCCTAGATACCTGAAAAATCGTACACTATAATGTCATACGCTTGGGATCATTGCTTCATCACGCACAATCCATTGACGATTATCAGAATCTACACCAAGCTAAAGATGGAATTATACTACCTATTGTTGCTATTAAACTTATGTTTGAAAAACTTCCGATTTCAATATACGGAAACCTTTGAGTAAAACGAGTAAGTAATCTATATATCAGGCAGTCCTACTACTGCCTTTATCGTGAGAGTGTTCTTTTTTTAGACTAGCTATCTTAAATTAGTTTTACCTAGTCTGTTGCGATCGCACAAGGTATTTATAATGAATGTTTCCGCTTCTTTAACGCCGTTCAACAGTAGTCCCACGCAAAAATCAGCGCCGATGATTCTGGACACTCTCCCCGATCCTGCAATTGAGGGACAAGGATGTCCCCGTACAACCCGCGTGCAAATTGACCTTATTTTACTAGCAATTGAAGCTTTAGAACTGGGTGGCTCTGAAGCAATTTTGGGATTTGCTGAAGAATTGGAGCTCAAAGGTATTATTAAAGACCGGGTGAATTTATGGCGAATGCGTAGCACTAACCCATTACGTAGAGCAAATATTCGCCGTCCTTTGACAATTATCGAGGCAAAAGCTTTGGTAGTAATCGCTTGCTATTTGGCACGACGGTTAACAGTTGTCATCCGCCAAATGCTAATGATTTATCAACAAATGAATGACAAACAGATTCCCTTAGAACAAAATTTGCGGCTTTCTAATTATCTAGAGCGATTTAGAACGCATTTTAAAAGCCGCATGAATCCCCGCCGTTCTGGTTTTTTGGCATTAACTTCTGATGAAAAAATAGATGAACTGGCGATGAATTTGTTAGGTAAATTATTATTTTGTACAGGTACAGCGGGAATGCAACGCTTCTGGATTAGTCTTTTTGACGGGGAAGTAGAATGAATATTCAACGTAAGTATAGTTTACCTAATTGCACACTGCTTTTAGAAGGTTTAAGTGATGCCACAAGAGCCGTACACTTCCAAGAAATGCGCCCAGAACTGTCAATTCTGGTAAATGCAGAATGCTATATATCTGGCTCAAATCAGCCATTAGTGGGAGGACGGGAATTTTTTGAAAGTTTGGTGAGAGCCGTTAGTGGTTATGCTCAAGAATTTTTGAGCAGTGTGCCAAACCCACTCGCACACAACACAGAATCGGAATTAGTGCAATTTGAGAAAATTCACAGCAATCGACATAGATTGATTGTGCATTCAGATGTGCAAAAAAATGCAGAAGCTAAATCTAATAATGGTAAAGCACCAATTCAAATCGATTTGAATAGTGTGCAGTTGTTTGATTTAGTCGAAGCGGTGGATCAGTTTTTTGCTGATAGCCAAACTTTACCAGAGTTGTCACTCGAATTACAACCTGTTGGCAAAGGTTCTGGTCTTGCAAGTCAAGCCTTTATCAAGCAAGCATTACCAGCGGGTGTGGGTGTATCGAGTTTGGCTGTATGCGCTCTAGCCTTCGGCTTGATTCCAGCTCCACAACTGCGTCAACCACAACAGCAGACTAACTCTACAACACCCACCACCACACAAAAAGCAGCAGATGCTACAAATCGCACAGCATCTGGCATCCCCACAGCGAGTGCATCTCCCATAGCAAGTGGTATTCCCACACCAACTACCACCCCGACTGCAACAAGCGCAGTTACAACAGATTTAGAAGCTCTTTTAAAAACAGTTCCGGAAATTACTGATGCCTCTCAACTGCGGGCATTAAATCGCCAAATTTATAATCAAATTAATCCTGATTGGGCTAATCGCTCAGGATTAAATGAGGATTTAGTCTATCGTCTCGGTGTAGCAGCAGATGGTGCCATCGTCGGTTATAAAGCCACGAATAAAGAAGCAAATCAGGCAATACAAAAAACTCCCCTGCCAAAACTACTTTATAATCCTGCCAAACGTGGTGGTATTAATAATGAACCGATCGCTCAATTTCGAGTAGTATTTACACAGCAAGGTGTGCTGCAAGTTAGCCCTTGGCGTGGATACGCTAACACACCAGAAGTTATCGGCTCAAAAATCACAGATGCCAACGCTGTCAAAGATTTAAATAAGAAGCTTTATGATAACATTCGCCAAAATTGGGGCGGAACTCCCAGTTTTTCCCAAAATTTGAAGTATCGAGTTGCCGTCAACAAAGATGGAACGATCGCCGATTATGAACCACTTAACCAAGTAGCCTTTGATTATTTCCGGGAAACACCCCTTCCCAAGATATTCAACGCACTTTACGGTTCAAATGTAGCCCCTCCCAACACCAAAGAACCCCTCGCTCACTACCAAGTAGTATTTCAGCCCAACGGCAATCTCGAAGTCACACCTTGGCAGGGATATCGGTAATTGGGGAGTGGGGGACAAGGGGGACAAGGGGGACAAGGGGGATAAGGGGGAATTTCTT
>NZ_JAOWRF010000363.1 GCF_025753815.1 Plectonema radiosum NIES-515
TGGGACTGACATATTTTTTTGACATTTGGTAGTTTTAATCTTTGTTAATTAATACTACCACGCCTATTTGTCGTTTTCCGGAATATTCCGGAAAATAGTAGTTATTTGCGGTTCTATCTTTAACAGTCGAATCGGTGCCCACGAGGTACTGCCCCCGTATGTGAATAATCCTGTAGGCACATTCTCCACAGAAGCGAAATTGTTGCCGCTTGGTTGCTTTGTCTTTCTACTATCATCAGCAGAATTTTTCGACTGAGAATCTGTAGATTTACCCAAGTCAAAACCAGATTTTTTTGTAAACCACCATATACCACCACCTATTAGCCCAACTGTAATCAAAAGGGATAATACTAGAACTGGTGTTTCATTTTTTTGGGACATAGCAAATTACCTTCTGGTTTGGTTGAAAGGGGAAAGGAAAAAAGGGTAAAGGGACGGAGAAGAAGAAACAAAGCAATTAACTTTTTTCTTATATGACCCCCTGTACAGGTTTAAAACCCCTTTCCCCCTTACCTTTTTCCCTTAGAGCGTGAACGCGCATTTCAATTAAATATAAGTAAGTGCTTAATAAATACTTGCTACTTGAGAGTGTAGTTGCATTCTTTTATCAGCGAATCGTGACAAATCCAGCTTTTGTAATTAATTCTTGACCTTGATCCGTTTGGAGAAAGTTAACGTAGGCAACACCTGCTTGCTGATCGCTTTGACCATTTTGCTTAACAATCACAAATAACCGTCTGGTGATGGGGTATTCACCACTTTGAAAGGTAACTGCATTTATTTGGTTACGCTGTATTGGACATTGTTCAAGGGGAATGAAAGGCTCTTTGTAAGGGGGAACCAGTTGATCTGATTTACGTCCCAGTGGCAAGGGTTTAACAGTACATTGTCCGACTATTTCTGGGGCAGAGGCATAGTAAATGCCACCTGGATTTTTAGCTAATTCTTGTAAAGCTTGAGTTGTTGTGGGGATAAATTGCACATTTGCGGCAAATTTTTCTTTTTCTAAGACATTTTCCTCAAAAAATTGGATAGTGCCTCCGTCTTCAAGATGCCGTGAGTACGGTATTATTACTAATTCTGGACCCCCTACCTGCTGCCAGTTAGTAATTTTGCCAGTGTAAATGCCTTTTAGCTGGGCGAGGGTTAAACCAGGGATATTAAGATTGGGATTAACTGCGATCGCAATGCCATCAATCGCCACCGGGATTTCTTTTAGGGTAATATTCAGCTGTTGCGCTTGTTGGTATTCCTCTGGTTTAATTGAACGAGAAGACTCAGAAAAAGCCAATTGGTTATTCAACAACATCTTGATCCCAGAAGTAGTACCAGGGGCACCGGTGGTGGGATCTGTGTAGCGTAGTCGAAATTGCGGTTGGGCAGTTTGAATCAGTGGGTCAACTTCTCTGCGGATCGGTGCCCAAGTTGTGCTACCTCCATAGCTAAATAATCCAGAGGGAACCTTTGGCACTTTGGCAAAAGTGTCCCCTTTTGATACGACCTGCGAGGATGGATTATTGGTAATATTATTGATAGCACCATTCTTAGCTAACCACCAAAACACACCCCCCACCAATCCGAGTGTGATCGTTAGAGCTAAAACTAAAACTGTTGTTTCATTAGCTTCGTTTTTTTCCGACATAATCGTTTATTTGATTTTTGTCCATAAACGCAATTTGACATTTTACTGATGGTTATAGGTTAACGATTGGTTAATTTTTATTTTTTATTGCAGATTATGGTATTGGTACAAAGTCATAGCCAGTACGAGAACGAGTACCGGGAGCGATTTTTACAAGTTGAACTGAGGCATTGCGATCGCCTGATCCTAAAAACCGAATCGCTCCAGTTGCACCGGTTGCAGAAAAGTTAGATGAGATAAGTGCTTGCTGTACCCCCTCCCGTGTGGGATTAAGCTCTATAGCGGCAATCAAGGCTTTTGTAGCGTCATATGATAAAGCAGTTCGCCAACTCACATCAGCACCCCACAATTGCCGCGATTTTTGAGGAAAGCTTGAAGAAGAATTGCCATCAATATGCCAGGGAACCGCTACCACCATTCCCACAGCTTTTTCACGTCCAAGTTCTAAAGTTTTCAACATGTAAACATCATCTCCCCCCAACAAAGCTAACCGTTTATCGTTAACTTGAACGACTTGCAGCGCTTTGTCGAGAGTATTAGCGTTAGAAGCTAACATCAAAACTTCTGCACCTTGCTTAGTCGCTTGTTCTACACTTATAGCCGCACTAAAAGTTGCTTGGGACAAATCAAATTCATTCGATACTTGTCCACCTTCTAAAGACACAGATGAGACAAACTCAGATTTGAGTGATTGGCTGTAGTTACTCTGGGAATTGAAAAAAACCGCTGCATTTTTTTTCTGCAACTTCTTTACCATATAGTTGGCTAAACTTCTGGCAGCGATAAAATCACTGGGAACTGTACGAAAAACGTAGTGGCTAAAGTTGGAAATCTTAACAGAAGTACTCGTGGGAGTAATCGCTACAAGTTTTCCAGAAGTATAGACAGTACCTGCGGCTAAAGTTGCATCGCTGGTATTAGGACCAATGACACCTAATACTTCTTGATTTTTGACTAAGGTTGTGGCGATTTGCTTGGATATTTCGGGATTATCATCATCGTTGGCAATTCCTACCTTCAACCTCACTCCCTTAATGCCTCCAGAGGCATTTATTTCATTTTGAGCCTGAGCGATACCGCGTAAAATTTCTAAAGAAGCATTTGGATCGCTACCAATGGGTAAAGATGTTGCAATCGTGTAGCTTTTTGCAGAGCCAATTCGGGCATTATTAAGAAATATTAGCGCTTCTGGGTCGTTAGGTTTTTGTTTGAGAGATGCTGTCAAAGGAGCGATCGCTTGTGTCAAACTTCCGGCAGCGATCGCTTCTACACCTTCTTTTTTAGCTGGGGCTATTTCCCCTGCTATTAAAGTTTTTTCCCCAAAACTAATTCGGTCTTTAATTGATTGTTGATTATTCTTTGACTGCGAATTAATATTAGGTTGATTTTGTGATATAATACTGTCTTTAAATAACCACAAACCACCGCCGACAACTCCCAGTGTGATTAATAGAGCCAAAACAAGAACAGTAGTTTCGTTCTTTTGGGACATAAAAATTTTTTAAACTAGTTAACTGTATTTAAAATATCAGAGATAATAATTTATATATCAAACGAAATATTGCTGTAACTGCAATGGCTATTAAGCCGGCTGCAACTGATAAAATTATCACTTGCCCAGAACTGATAAAAGCATGTAAAAAGGGTACAAAATAGATAAGCGCAAAAGTAATTACAGCAATAATTAACAAATCAAGTTTTTCAATCCATCGTCGTGTTTGGGCAAAAATCAGCATCCCTAAAATTACGGCGGAAACAGTTAAAGTGATTATTGGCGATTTGAGTAGACTTAAAAGAGCGATCGCGATCAATGCACCCTCAAACCCACTAAACGCTGCACCACCTAACAACTCAATTGTCGAAAATGCGGGTTTAGCTGGTGGGGGAACAATAGGTGCTTGTGGTGGTTGTGTTTGCGACGATAACTTGGCTACAGATGCTTTGTGGGGATGTAGTTGTGTCGGGGGTATAGAAAGTGAATCTAACGCCGAAATAACCTCTTGTGCCGACTGAAAGCGTTGATTGGCAGCCGGCAATAGCATTCTATCTAAAATATCAGCCAAGCCGGAATTGATAGATACGTGCATTCGCCATTGCCACTGGTTGCTATAACCATCAAATAGCTGAATCGCTTCCTTCTTTGTCAGTAAGGTCAGAATTGTTACTGCTAAAGCATATAAATCTGTAGACGGATATACTTGACCTCCAGACATTTGCTCAGGAGGTGCAAATCCCATAGAATATATTCCAGTAGAAGAACCACCAAAGCCAGTTGGGGCATTTGTTACCTGCTTAACTGCGCCAAAATCTAGCAAGTATAATTTGCCGAGGCGATCGCGCATAATGTTAGAGGGTTTGATATCCCGATGGATAATGCCTTGATTGTGGACAAACTTCAGCACCTTGAGTATTTCTCGCAGCACTTCTAGGGCTTCTTCTTCAGTGAATGTACCTCTGGGAGCTAATTCTTCCTCTAAATTTTGTCCATCAATAAATTCTTGTACCAGATAAAAAAATTGCTCTGGCTGTTCTGATTGCCAGCTTTTAACTGTTATTTCAAAATAAGCAAATAAGTCAGGAATTTGCTCGTTTTGGTTGCCTATCTGCGCTAAAACATCTGCTTCTCGTTCAAACAACTGTTGTGCTAGTTGCAGTTGAATTGAAGTTAAATTTCCCGCAGGTTGGAATTGCTTAACTACACATTGACGCATTCCCGGAATTCGGCGATCGCGTGCCAAAAAAGCGGCTCCAAACCCTCCTCTACCCAGCAACTTCAGCGGTACATATCGTCCATCGAGTAACAGCGGCATTCCACAAGTGGTGCAGTATTTTTGCTGTATTGTTTTCAAAGTTATGTTATCGTCTAAATCCGTAAAATAATTTTTTGGGCGGGGGCAGCGTGGACGAGTGCAGTAAACTTCCATTTGTTTGGTTTGTTGTCAATAGTCACTCATTCAATAGTCACTCATTCAATAGTCAAGCATATATTTATTAGTGAATATTTACTTGGAAAACGACACAGTAATTGCGGTGGAAATCATCCACTTAAGGGTTCCGCCACTACCTTTGATAGTAGTTTTTGCTATTGCGGACTTTTCTTGAATCTTGACAGTTGAATGAGTGACTTTTGAATGAGTGACCCTTGAATGAGTGACTCTTGACAAAATCTTAGCTTTTATCAGAGCTTGGCATCGCTACATCCAATGTACTGACGACTATGTTTTTTGGTGATGATTTTAACACATCTTGATTCCATCCTGGGGTAGCGAACTGAGGCAAAATTTCTCGGCTAAAGGCTTCAGCTGCCTTTGATCTATACCGATTGGGATTAAAAATTAGCCACAGTGTCCGCTTGACAACAACCCCTTCAATTGGGGCACGGTGCAGCACACCCATTTGTAATTCTTTAGCGATCGCACTAGTCGAAACAAAGGCAGCCCCCAAGCCAGATTGCACCGCATTTTTAATTGCTTCTATGGAATTGAGTTCCATTTCAAATTTAAAACGCCTTGCATCGATGTCGCAGCGTGCTAGCACTTGATCGATTACCTTGCGAATAGTAGATTGAGAATCGAGAGCAATGAATTGTAATTTATACAGGTCTTCTTTTTGAATCGTTTCTAGTTTGGCAAAAGGATGAAACACAGGTAAAATCAGCGCTAGCTCATCCTCGGCGTAAGGAAGAATTTCCAAAGATTCTGACAGTTCGCCGGGAATCTCACCGCCGATGATTGCCAAATCTACCTGTCCGTTAGCGACACTCCAGGCTGTCCGACGGGTAGAGTGGACATGCAATTGCACTGCCACATCTGAATATTTTTGTCGGAACATGCCAATCATTCTCGGCAGCAGATAGGTGCCAGTAGTTTGAGAAGCACCGACAATTAAAGTTCCCCCTTGGAGATTTTGTAAATCTTCGATAGCGCGGCAAGTTTCTTGACATAGGGTGAGAATTTTTTCACCGTAACTCAGAAGTAAGTGCCCTGCCTCGGTTAATTGTGCGCGACGTCCTCCCCGGTCGAATAAAGGTACATCTAGTTGCCGTTCTAGGTTTTGAACTTGTAAACTTACAGCGGGCTGAGAGACGTAGAGGCTATCAGCGGCACGCTTGAAGCTTCCTTCTACGGCGATCGCTTTGAGAATACGCAATTGATCTAAAGTGAAAGGAAGGTCAGACATAAGGCTAAACCCACAAAACGCATGAGCATGAGGAGCGGTTGCAGCAAAAAATTAGCACTTCACCTTTTGAATTTGGCGAATGCAATTTATTGCATCTTAAACTTGGAGCGTTAATCGAAAAAGACAGTACCACAACATCTTGACGAAAGTCCCCTTTTGAATACTTTGTGGTATTGGTTGTACTTAATGGGCGTTTTCTTTAAATTACTTCACCTATGTATATGATGTTGAGCACTTGGTTAACCAACAGTCATTTTGTCATGCTGGGGTTACAAATAGTTTTTGCGATCGCCCACAGTGGAGGAGCAGCCTTGCGTCCGTGGGCAGAAAAACAAATTGGACCAAGGCTCTATCGCGTTTTCTTTGCCTTACTCAGCTTGCCTTTAGCTGTAATTTTAATCGTTTACTTTATTAACCACCGTTATGATGGCTGGCAACTTTGGCAAGTCCAAGGTGTACCCGGAGTCAAGGCAGTAGTTTGGGTGCTTTCAGCGATTTCGTTTTTGTTTTTGTATCCAGCTACATTCAATCTACTAGAAATTGCTGCGATTCAAAAGCCCTCGGTCCACCTCTACGAAACCGGCATTATTCGGATTACCCGTCATCCGCAGATGGTGGGGCAGATAATTTGGTGTGTCGCTCATACCCTTTGGCTTGGTACTACGTTTACTTTTGTAACCTCAGTGGGGTTAGTGCTCCACCACTTATTTGGAGTTTGGCATGGCGATCGCCGTTTGATATCGCGTTACGGTGAAGCCTTTGAAATGGTCAAACAGCGGACTTCAATTATTCCTTTTCTAGCTCTTCTCGATCGCCGTCAATCTCTTAAATGGCAAGAATTTCTCCGCCCTGCTTACCTGGGAGTCGCGGCTTTTATCGGTCTACTTTGGTGGTCACACCCCCTATTGATTCAAGCAACTAGTAAGGTACAATGGTTATTTTAGGTAGACCCCAATAGCAATACCCAGCAATTGAAAGTAAATAGATGAAGATTTCATCTTCTCAATTGCTAGCCAATTCCCTGTGGGATTGGTAGAAGTGCAACTGTCAGTGGGGGACGCGATCGTCGAGAGCGAGAGAGCGAGATTGGTAATTGCCAGTCAATTACCATCATTAGAAACTAGATGACAAAACAGTTTAAAATCTCTCCCCAGAGGCAGTCAGGAGTTGAAAATCTAAAAAAGCCACCGTGAAACTCGCGCTGGCTTTTTTATCAGCGCCACAATAAACGCGCTTGTTTTTTGCATAATTATTTGTGCCCTGGAACAGTCTATTTGCAGAAACTTAGGCTTGCCAAATCTTTCTGCTGATGGCTAGTTTGATATAAAAACCCTGTAATTTTAGAGGCATCATGGTGTTGTTGGTTAGTGAGCGGACATTTAATCAAGAAGTTTTAGAATCTCCAATTCCTGTTTTAGTAAATTTTGAAGCGCCTTGGTGCGGCTTATGTCGTGTAATCCAGCCGCTGTTGTTGCAGTTTAAAACTCAATGTGGTGAAGAAATAAAATTGGTTGGAGTTAACGCCGATCAAAATTTTAAACTTTCTACCACTTATCGACTAAAATCACTGCCAACCTTACTGTTGATTGAAAATGGTATCGTCCGGGAGCGTTTAGACTGTTTTCGTGGACGAGACGATTTACGCCAAGCGCTAGAAGAAATCAAAGTTAGTTATACCAATCGCCCAAAAACCTACAGCACCGCAAAAACAGCCGACTTAGGCTGTCGGACAGCATAAAGACTGAGGACAAGGAGGACGAGGAGGACAAGGAGGACAAGGAGGACAAGGAGGACAAGGAGGACAAGGAGGACAAGGAGGACAAGGAGGACAAGGAGGACAAGGAGGACAAGGAGGACAAGGAGGACAAGGAGGACAAGGAGGACAA
>NZ_JAOWRF010000266.1 GCF_025753815.1 Plectonema radiosum NIES-515
GGGGGAGGGGGGGGGGGGGGGAGTGCGGGATAAGGAGGACAAGGAGGACAAGGAGGACAAGGAGGACAAGGTGAATTTTCTTCCCCCTCTCCCCATCCCCCCCTCTCCCCATCCCCCCTCTCCCCACTCCTTCTAACGCTCTTCAATGGCGGTGTAAGCAATTTCGTGCTGACCGTTGTAAACTTGGGTAGGACGGAAAATGCGGTTTTCTGCGAGTTGTTCTTTCCAGTGAGCTAACCAACCGGCAACACGAGCGATCGCAAATATTGGTGTAAACAAGTCTGTAGGAATTCCTAATTTGGCATAGACTAAACCCGAATAAAAGTCAACATTCGGATAAATTCCTTTGTGACCGAGTTTTTCTTCTACTACCCGTTCCATCTCGACGGCGATGTCATAGTACTTGTCACTGCCAAACTTTGCAAATAATTGCTGTGCTAAGTCTTGCAAAATCGTGGCTCGCGGGTCTTTCACTTTGTAAACACGATGTCCAAAGCCCATAATTTTGGCTTTGCGTTGGAGACAATCTTCTAAGTAGGGACGCACCTTCGCTACCGAGCCAATTTCTTCTAACATCTGAATTACTTCTTCGTTTGCCCCTCCGTGCAAAGGTCCTCCCAAGGTTCCGACTGCACTGGCAACCACAGCGTAAGGGTCAGTTAGGGTAGAAGCTGTCACCCTTGCGCTGAAGGTGGAGGCATTCATTGTATGCTCGGCATGAAGTATCAAGCAGACATCAAAAATTCGCGACGCTAGTGGATCGGGTTCTTTCTCGCTCAACATATAGAGAAAGTTAGCGGAGTAATCCAGGTCATCGCAAGGACGCACTGGATCGTTACCTTTTCGCATTAACTGAAACGCTGCTACCATTGTCGGAATCGTTGCTAACAAGCGAACCACTGCATCCCGAATGTAGACAGGGTTATGTAAGTCACGGCGCGAATAAAACAAGCCTAAAGCGGCAGCTGAGGCTTGCAGAGCATCCATTGGATGACCGCTTTCTGGAAAGCATTTCATCATGTCACGGATGCGGTATTTTATTCGTCTGTGGTGGCGAACTTCATGCTCAAACTCTTTTAGTTCTTCTGATGTGGGCAACTGACCCCAGATTAACAGATAAGCAGTTTCCAGAAAGGTACTTTTTTCTGCTAGTTCCTCAATTCTGATGCCACGATATTCTAGTATTCCCTTTTGCCCGTCAACATTGCTGATACTGGATTCGGCGGCGGGAATGCCTTCCAAACCGGGCTTATATTCGCACACCATCATGGCAACACCATCTGTTTTTTGAAAGTTTTGCTCAGGCTAACTTACCAGAAATTGTGATCGCCATAACAGTATCTCTTGTAACCATAGTTCTTTGAAAACTATTAAGAAACCGTTATAGCAAGTACTTGGGTGGTGTCAACCAAAACATCTGACTACGACCCAGATATGAGCCTTTTTCTGGTAGTTTTATTCCGATCATACCTGCTTTTTTGAGGACTAAACCTCCTTTGGCATCACCCCAAAGGAGAATGGACGCCCATTCGCTCAAACAAGGTTCATGTCCAACCAGGGCAAGTTGGGTTTGCGGTGAATAATTTCTCGGTTCCAACCAGTCCGCAAGCCAATGATGAATATCGCCATCAAAGCCTAGGTAGATGCATTCTTCCATTTGCGAACTTAGTCCGGTGGCAATGAGGATTTCTGCGGTTTGGCGAGCGCGTACTAAGGGACTGGTGGCAATCAAATCAAAGTGTAAACCGAACGTTTTCAGTCGTTGGGCAATTTTCTCAGTTTTTTGTCGCCCTTCTTTGGTAAGCGATCGCTCTTCATCTGTAATATCAGATCCACCCGATTCGGCGATACCGTGACGAATTAAATACAGTTCCACAGTTAGTTGTTGGTTGGAGTGTTGTTAGTTGGAGTGTTGTTGATTATTTTACTATCCACTAACCCCTATCCACGCTCCAACTATCCATTAACCACTACTTACTATCCCTACTCAGATTGAATCAAATTATCTTTAGGATTCACCAAGCGCAGCAACTTTTGTTTAATTTGAGCATCGAAGACTTCCCATTTCATCTTCGCATAGGCAGAATTTTCGTTGCATCCAGACAAGAAACCCATCGGAATTTCAAAACCCCCTGCGCTGGTTCTCCCACCACCAAAAAAGCGTCCGGTGCTATCTTGCCCAAAGGCTTCTTTGATAAACTCATCCGGGTCTAAGGTCAGTTTGCTAGTTCTCAAAGAACCGACAACTACTTCGAGTTCTTCGTCTTCATCGTGAACAATACCGTAAACTACGGCGGTATGAACGTTTTCTTCTGTAACCAAAAAATCAGCCGCTTGGGGGATGGCATCGCGGTCATCGTAGCGTATATATCCCACACCTGCAATGGAAAAGTTATTTTGGACGATGCGATTTTTTAGCGATCGCTCAATCACATCCATCACAGGCTTGGAACGATTTGCCTGAAGTACCGCGTTCAGCAATTGTGCGTCACAAAATCTACTTAGATACGCAGCTGCCATAAAGTCCTCTTCTTGGGCTTGCATCAGTCGATTTGTATCAGATCGCAAGCCATGCATTAAGGCAGTAGCGCATTTTATATGCTGATTTGTACCATTCTCTAAGGTCAATAACCCCGCTTGTAAGTACTGCGTAAAAATTGTTGCCGTTGCTCGCACAAAAGGACGGATATCAACAAATTCTGACTTCAGTTCTCCTTGTGAACTATGATGATCGATGACCGCTACTAGTGGCATTCCTGCCTGCTGCACTACTGGCAATAGTTGACTAGTCGTTCCTTGGTTGTCGATTAATACGAAACCTTGATAAGATGACAAATCTTTGCTTTTCAGGGTTTGCACTGACCAACGCTGTGCGGGTAAACCTGTCAGCTTGACTAAGGCAATGTTTTCTTGGTGCGAGAGTGTGCCTGCGTAAATTATTTCACATTTTATATCGTACTGCTGGGCAATTAATTGGTAAGCCCAAGCACAAGAAAGAGCATCCGGGTCAGGAAAATCTTGTAAAATCACCAGCTGGCGATCGTGTCGATGTGCTGTCAGCGTATGACGCAACTCTTCTGACTTCTGATTTAGCTGGCTATTGCGTCCAGCAAAGGAATTATTTCCGTCACCTGTAACAAAGGACGGCTTTGTGATTGGAAGCTCAATCGCTTGTTGGTTTATTTCCAAATCATCTGGGTTGACTTCTGAAGTCAATGACAAGCTTTTCAAGTGAGTACGGGGGGAATTTAATTGCATAAACAACTTTTTTTTGTGAGTGTGAGGCTTAATTTAAATTTATTTGTTAATAAATACAACTGCTCATTTATCGGTTTCGCCACACCGATACGATCTTCGCAAAATTTTTGCAGCCTAGCACTGTGTCTGCAAGTTGATTTTTTCTGGCTAATCGTAAAGATTAATCTTTACAATTAGGCAAAAACTATAACTTATGGTATTAGGGAATTTTCAACATTTATGCTTGAGCTTTTACTAGTACATATGGATGAAAATGAGTCACAAACTCAGAATACAGGGTTTTTTAATTCTGCGTAAAGTTCGAGCAAATAAAAGCCTTAACTCAGAACTTTCAATCGGCGCGAATTTTTAATTTTCATCCATGTCTACTAGTCTCTACTTCTTCTTGCCAAAAGCTCAATTGACAATTAAGAATTATTGAGCAACAAAAACGGGCTGTTAATATTTAATTAACAAAATCCGACTCCTCAACGAGGGTATTTTAGTTACTTGGTGTCACTTTAATGTAAAATTAAAACCTTGTAACGTGCTGGCATTGATTTTGGCAGGAGACTAGGGCAATGGAAGTGGCAAAATATTATTGATCGAGCTAACGTGGGGCGTTATCTCTTGAACAATTTATAACCGCCAAAGGAAAGTTAAAATTTCTGTCCTGGGAATATGTAACAAAAACCCTTGCTTTCTTGCGACTGCTGTGTGGAAAGTAAAAATAATTATCAAAGTCCTATGACATATTTTTGCCACTCTTGGTGTAGTCCACTTTTAAGATGTTTGCTGACCTCAAAGTAGAGGCTGCTATAAGGCTGTCTGGGCGGATGACGCAAAGGCATGTTAGCTTCGTGAGGCGTGCGGTTGCCTTTTTTAACATTGCAGCGGACACAAGCCGTAACAATATTATCCCAGGTATCGCCACCACGACGCGATCGCGGTAAAACATGGTCTAGCGTCAACTCATCTCCTATGTAACCACAGTATTGACAAGTGTGACCGTCACGATGCAAGATATTTCGGCGAGTAAGAGGAATTTCCTTGTAGGGAACGCGCACATAATGGCGCAAGCGGATCACAGTTGGCAGCGGAAACCCCGAATACAGAAATTTCCCGTTGTGTTCCACCCGCTCTGCCTTGCCTTTGATCAACAGAACTACCGCGCGACGCCAGCTTGTGATGTTGAGCGGTTCGTAAGAGGCGTTAAGGACTAAAACCTTCCCCATTGATTAGCGCTCAATGTATTAGTTTTACATATATTAACACAATTATACTCGGCTTGGAACATGAGAATAAATTATACTTCCGACAGAATTTAGAGATTTGGGATAAGTCTTTCTGGGGGAAGCGTGGTGTAAAAAAGTTAAAAATGATACTTTAGTTAACTTTGCGAGGATCAAATTATCAATTTGTGCCAATTAAGTAACGAAAGGTAAACTTCAGTCATTAAATCTGATGAGTGCTTCTAGCGATGGAATAAGTAGATAGTCACAGATAAAAGAGCGTTCATGGTGTGATAGGAGAAAATAAAAATGTTAAGTCGCAAGCAAACTCCTCGTTTGGCGGAAAATCAGCAGTGCGACACTTATGCGTGGTTCTCGCAACGCGCTTGGGTGGAAATTGATTTAGGTGCTTTGTCTGACAATGTACATCAGTTGCGAAGTTTGTTATCACCGCATACTGAGTTAATGGCAGTGGTGAAAGCGGATGCTTATGGACATGGAGCTGTAACAGTCGCTCAGACAGTGTTACAATCCGGGGCAAGTTGGTTAGGAGTTGCTACAGTTCCAGAGGCAATTCAATTGCGCGAAGCTGGGATTAAAGCTCCGATTTTGATTTTAGGAGCAACCCACACATTAGAGCAAATTCACGCGATCGCTCATTGGAAACTTCAGCCAACACTATGCACCCCAAAGCAAGCACTAATATTTTCCGAAACTTTAGAAGCGATTAAGTTTACTGATTCCATCCCCGTACACATCAAACTAGATACGGGAATGTCAAGATTAGGCACAAATTGGCAGCAAGCAGGTGAGTTTGTCCAGTTAGTGCAGCGGTTGCCAATGTTAGAAATAAAGAGCATTTATTCTCACTTGGCAACCGCAGATAGTCTCGACCCACAAGTGATGATACAACAGCATCAACGATTTGAGGAGGCGATCGCCCAAATTAAAGCTTTGGGAATAAAACCACCTTGTTTACATTTGGCAAATTCAGCTGCCACTCTTTGTGATCCGGCTTTACATTATGATATGGTGCGTGTGGGGTTAGCTATATACGGACTTTCACCAGCTGTTCACTTGCGATCGCATCTCGACTTCAAGCCAGTTTTACAATT
The DNA here is from genome assembly GCF_025753815.1 of Plectonema radiosum NIES-515. GTDB lineage: Bacteria > Cyanobacteriota > Cyanobacteriia > Cyanobacteriales > Nostocaceae > Hassallia > Hassallia radiosum_A. Next base: position 5,585 of record NZ_JAOWRF010000266.1, read on the forward strand.
AAAAGCGCGAGTCACTCACATCAAAACCATCGCTGCCGGCACTGGTGTCAGCTACGGTCATCGATTTATTGCCCCACACGAAATGCGCCTTGCCGTGGTCGGTATTGGTTACGCTGATGGAGTTCCTCGGAATCTCTCCGGCAAAATGCAAGTATTAATTCAAGGCAGACGAGTGCCACAGATTGGTGCAATTACGATGGATCAATTAATGCTTGATGTCAGCACCATACCAAATATACAAGAAGGCGAAATAGTTACCTTACTTGGGCAAGAGGGAAAAGAAGAAATCTCTGCCGACGATTGGGCAGAACAATTGAACACCATTTCTTGGGAAATTCTCTGCGGATTCAAACATCGTCTGCCTCGTGTTGGTGTGATTTGATTGAAAATTGGGCAGCAGGAAGGGGAAAGGGGAAAAACTTTTCTTCCTTTACCCTTTAACCTTTTCCCCTCATGAAATTTCCCCCACTCCCCACTCCCTATTGCCACAGATGATTTGTTATGGTAATATAAAAAACTGATGCGGATATGGCGAAATTGGCAGACGCGCTAGATTTAGGTTCTAGTTCCGAAAGGAGTGAAGGTTCAAGTCCTTTTATCCGCACTATTAAAAATTTCTAGTTTATTGGCTACGATTCATCATTGTCTGAGGCGAATGGAGCCTAGGGGAATGTTCCCAGAGCATCTGGAACAGAAGGAATCCCAAAGTCCTTAGCATTGCTTTGCTCCACTACGTTACGTTGGCTTCGGATCGGCTTGGGATGATTTATTTTTTGGAACACTCTTAGAATAGCTACTGCCTGCCTAAAAGTGAAAGCTGGAGCATATCCTAAGACAGCAAAAGCATAGACAATAGTGTACAATAATGTACGAACTTCGACACTGCTAAGAAGCACTCAACCAAAATGCTTTTATCAATCAAGACGCAATTAAAACTAAATTCATATCAGCGCGTCTTGATGTCTAAGCACGCTGGTATAGCAAGATTTACTTATAACTGGGGGTTAGCTACATGGCAGGCTCTATATAAGGATGGGTATAAACCAAATCACAGATTACTACGCACCTTTTTTAACAATAATGTTAAAACTAACCCAGATTTAGGATGGTTGAAAGAAAAAAACATATGTCAAAAAGTTACTGAGTTTGCTTTCGAGCAACTAGGTGATTCTTATAAAAGATTCTTTAAAGGTCAGTCCGAATATCCTAAGTTAAAAAAGAAAGGTAAATCGAGTCATAGCTTTACTATAAATGCTAGCGGTAAGCCGATACCAATAGGTGGAACCAGCATTAAGCTACCGACTATCGGATGGGTTAAAACATATGAAGGATTGCCACATGTCACAGCTTCAAAATTAACAATTTCAGAGCGTGCAGGTAACTGGTATATCAGCTTTGCATTTGAACAAACCCCATTACCAGTCGCCAATAAAATACCTGTAGTTGGGGTTGACCTGGGGATTAAAGAACTTGCCACTTTATCTACTGGTGTAGTATTCAGTAACCCAAAAACGTCAAAAAGATTTAAAAAGAAGCTAGCAAGACAACAACGAGAACTCGCGAGAAAAGTACGTGGTTCTAACCAATACCTCAAACAAAAATTAAAAATAGCTAAAACCCACAAACGAGTTAGTGATATCCGTCTAGACGCAACTCATAAAGCAACAACAACTATTAGCAAAAACCACGCCAAAATAGTTATTGAAACTTTAAATGTAAGTGGGATGATGGCTAATCACAAGCTAGCTGGCTCAGTTGCAGATGCTAACTTTTATGAGTTGAGACGGCAGTTAGAATATAAATCCAAAAAATTTGGCAGTGAAGTAATATTGGCTAGTAGATTTTATCCTTCCTCAAAAACTTGTTCTAGTTGTGGGCATATTCAAGATATGCCACTGAAGCTAAGGGTTTTTGATTGTGGTCTGTGTGGGTTAAGTATACATCGAGATTTCAACGCAGCAAAGAATCTCGCTCATCTTGGGTAGATAGCTATCCAGGACGCGCTAGGCTAAGGCGTGTCAGGACGTTAAGGGTAATGAAGCCGTCTTCACCCGTTGAAACGTTAAGTAAAAAGTAGGTGTCAATAGATGTCTATGATTTATATAGCAGG
>NZ_JAOWRF010000051.1 GCF_025753815.1 Plectonema radiosum NIES-515
GGAGTTAGGAGTTTGGAGTTAGGAGTTTGGAGTTAGGAGTTTGGAGTTAGGAGTTTGGAGTTTGGAGTTTGGAGTTTGGAGTTTGGAGTTATTCTCCATCCCCGTTGTCCCCGTTGTCCCCCTTGTCCCCCTTGTCCCCCTTGTCCTCCTTGTCCCCCTTGTCCTTTTTGTCCCCGTTGTCCCCCTTGTCCTCCCTGTCCCCCTCCTCCTCAAGGTGCAGGTACAATTGCACCATTAGGAATATCTAACTCAATATTTGGTCCGCGGTCTAGTACTTCAATATCCCACTGACCACGGCTGGCAGTTTCAAATACAACATAACGTCCGTCTGGGCTGATATGAGGATTTCTGAGCCAGCCGCGATAGATTGGGGTGAGGATTTGCGATTGTTGGGTAGCGCGATCGTAAAGTGCCACAACTGGTCTACCTTGGTCGCTAGTAATGTAAGCAATATAACGGCCTGTGTAGCTCAGACTTGGACTTTCGGCAATTGTATCCGCTCGGTTTAAGCGGGGTGTTGGAATAAACTGTTGCTGTTGCAAGTCATACACCAATAGTTGGTGAACACCATTGCGATTTGAGACAAACGCTAAAAAGCGACCATTTCCACTCAAACTTGGTTGCTCTTCAGTGTAGCGACTGTTGAGGGAATTGGAAGCAAAGGGGATAACGCCGGAATCACAAGATACAAGTAAGCTTGTGAAGCTAAAGATAAAACTCCAATAAAACGGTCTTTGGAGCCAACTTTTAGGTGTAAATTTTGTCACCTCAAATGTTTTTCATCGCAATTTTTGCGACATTCACCTAAGCTTTATTAAATATCATCAAATTTAGTCGAATTATCCGATTCTTGATCTGGCTGTTCCAGAGGTTTGTAATCTACGTATTCAGTTGGTGTTGCATCATCTTCGCGTTCTCTACGGACAGAAGAGTCATTAGGCGATCGCCTTCTTCTTGCTCTCTTAGTCTCGTCTTCGGTGGAAGTTTCTGGGCGAGAATTGCCATTACCACCACGACGCGCAGGTTTTCTCACCTCACCAGAATTGTCCCAATCATTTACTTGTTGCCGAGAAGAAGAACCCCATTCATCATCAGTTCTTTCTGGGGTAGGATTCACAGGACGTCGCGAACTAGAGCGACGCGGTTTGTCTGTGTTTTCTGGTCTTTCACGAGTATTACGACGTTCCGAACGACGTGGTGCTTCATCGCTGTAATAATCATCGCTTTTGGAGCGATCGTCCCTACTACCCCGAATCCGAGCGCGTGGGCGTTCCGCTTCATAATCATCATAAGGTAGTGGTTCTAGCTCTGCATCCACCTCAGCCTTATACCGTCGATTATAAGAATAGTTATCGCTAACATCTCGACCATCATCAACTATTTTCGTATTCCGCTTCGCTTGCTCAGTGGCAATACCCCGTAAGCGAATACTTTCAACTGCGAAAAACACAGTTGTACCAACCAAAAGTAGCTGACCAAATTGCAAAATCGGGTCTAGGCGCCATCCTTGGAAGATCAGAATAAAACCGCACAACAAGCCCACCGCTGCAAAAAAGATATCTTGGTCTCTTGACAGTTCTGGACGCACAGAGCGGAGAAAATACAGAGCTGCCCCAGCCACAGCCAGGAAAATTCCTAGGAAAGTGGCTGGAGTTGCTCCCACATTTACCTGAGCCAGGAAACTGGCTGAGTTCAGCCCAAAATTTATCATTGCTATTTTCCTAATATCACATCTATGTTAGCGATTAAAATCACTACTCTAATCAGAGAGAAAATATTAATGTAGAGACGCGATTGGGTCACGTCTCTACATTCAAAATATGTGTCTGCTAGCTAAGTATACCTTTGACTTGCATTTCCGGACTCGCTGTTCCAATTGCAACCAAGTATTTAGCTAACAAATGATTGCTTGTGAAAGTCAAACCGACTCCTGCAAGTGTTCTTAACGCTGGATTTTATCTTTTTGGCTAATAAAAATCAGACCAACAGTCGCTGGAACAACGACAATTACTCCACCCAACAGAAGACTCCAAAGGAAGTTTGCTAAAGAAGGCGTCATAGATTTCAACATGAATTTACACTCTTCATCATAATTCTAATGTTGTATCAGTTCCTTGAAAAGCCTCCAAGCATTAACTCCTAAACTTAGTGACGAAGCTAACAAATAATTAAATCAACTGCGCTTCGATGTTCGGTTATCTAACCACGCAGACGAGTCAAAGCTTGTGGTTATGGAGCGATCGCATTTAGATAAAATATTATAAACTCCAGCTCGCTAGCAGCACGCAATCAACTGAGTATCCATTAGGGGTTTAGGATTACAAACTCAGGGCAATTGAGTATAAATCCTTATCAATGATTGAAATAAAATTATAAACAGTGCTTTACAAAGCTTAAAATTTTTTCTATCTGCACGGAGAGTAGTTCAAACCAATGACTGGCGTTAACCTTACTTATTTGATTCTCAGTCTACTATTGGGACTGATGATATTGTTGTTTATTTTCCGGATAATTCTTACCTGGTATCCCCAAGTAGATTTAAATCGTTTGCCCTTTAATCTGGTTGCTTGGCCCACCGAACCGTTCTTAGTGCCATTGCGTCATATTGTACAACCTATCGGCGGAGTAGACATTACCCCCATCATTTGGGTAGGAATCCTCAGTCTGCTGCGAGAAATTCTTCTAGGTCAGCAAGGGTTGCTGACCATGATGTCTCGTCTATAGTCGAAAATTGGGCATGGGGCATAGGGCATAGGGCATCGGTAATAATTCTTTTCCTTTCCCCATTAAACAATTGCCCATTGCCCAATCCCTAGCTATTATTCATTTCCTGCACAAAATTGGTATAAACATTACCTGACAAAAACTGGGGATTTTCCATAATTCTTTGATGAAAGCCGATAGTTGTAGGTAATCCAGTAATTGCACATTCGCGTAATGCGCGTTTCATACGGTTAATAGCTGTTTGGCGGTCTGGTCCCCAAACAATTAATTTGCCGATGAGCGAATCGTAGTAGGGAGGAATTTGGTAATCGGTGTAAACGTGGGAATCAATGCGAACACCGGGACCTCCAGGGGGGAGATAGCCGCTGATACGTCCGGGGGCTGGACGAAAGTCGTGGTCAGGATCTTCCGCGTTGATCCGACATTCGATCGCATGACCCCGCAAGACTACTTGCTCTTGATTAATCTTGAGTCTTTCCCCTTGAGCAATCCGAATTTGTTCGCAAACCAAGTCTATACCGGTAATCATCTCCGTAACTGGATGTTCAACTTGAATCCGGGTGTTCATTTCCATAAAGTAGAATTTACCCGATTTATCCAAGAGAAACTCGATTGTACCTGCGCCTGTGAAATTAATAAACTGGGCAGCTTTGACGGCAGCTTCTCCCATTTTCTCTCGCAAATCTGGGTCTAGAGCAGGGCTGGGAGCTTCTTCTAGTAGCTTTTGATTGCGACGTTGAATTGAGCAATCCCGTTCGCCTAGGTGAATGACATTACCGTAATTATCCGCCAAAATTTGAAATTCAATGTGGCGCGGACGTTCGATAAATTTTTCTATATAAACGCCAGAATTACCAAAAGCAGCTCCGGCTTCGCCTTGAGCCGCTAGAAAAAGCTTGACAAATTCGCTTTCATGTTGTACCAAACGCATACCGCGTCCACCACCACCAGCCGTGGCTTTGACCATTACTGGATAGCCGATAGATGAAGCGATCGCTAAACCTTGCTCCTCAGACTCTACCAACCCGTCACTTCCCGGTACAGTCGGAACCCCAGCTTTTTGCATGGTTTCTTTTGCCGTTGATTTATCCCCCATTAAGCGAATCGCTTCGGGAGATGGACCAATAAATGCAATATGATGATCTGCACAAATTTCTGCAAACCTGGCATTTTCTGACAAAAAGCCATAACCCGGATGAATAGCGCTTGCATTGCGCGTCAGTGCCGCAGCAATAATGTTGGGAATATTCAAATAACTTTTAACGCTGGCAGGTTCACCAATGCAAACCGCTTCGTCAGCAAGCTGTACGTGAAGAGCATTACGATCAACTGTAGAGTGAACTGCAACAGTAGCAATCCCCATTTCTTCACAGGCACGGAGAATGCGAAGCGCAATTTCTCCTCGATTGGCAATTAATATTTTATCAAACTTCATCTTCAAGCTTCGATATCAGTACCAGTAGATTGACATTCTCTCCTATCCAACTTGAAACAACGCTTTCGTGTTATTCCAAATTCTGACAGGAGATTCCCAAACCTCATTCATCGTGATTGCTTTCAAGGATCTGGCTGCCTACGTCTACGGGTTCTAACTAGACTAGCAACACGAATGTTATTAATCTATGTCAGTTTGCCGAGTCAAGGCAGTAAGAGCGCTTTTTGTGCGGTTCCACTTCAGGAGTAGAAGCTTTTATTGAGAGCAGTTCTCCCCACACCCCATTTAATATCTCTTGTGCAACTGCTAAATTTCTGTCAGTCTGATATCCGCATTCAGAAAATTTCTGAATCCGTATACTTAAATAAATTAAATTTTTAGGAAATTAGCTCTTACTTTACTATATTTGTTTTTTTATGCTATATTTTATCATCAGACAGGATTGTGCGGATGTGGCGGAATTGGTATACGCGCACGCTTGAGGTGCGTGTGGGCAATGCCCTTGCGAGTTCGAGTCTCACCATCCGCATTTTTAGTTAGTAGTCAAAAGTCAAAGGTCAACAGTTAATTGTCAAAAAACATTGAACTGTTGACCTTTGAACTATAGACTTTGAATTAAATACTCGCTGATTTTTTCTGCTTTTATATCGATAAGTGAAGTTTCGTAACAACTTTGACTGTTACTTTGAAATCGACAAATAACTTAACACTAGCCTACGGTTGGCATCTTTAATTAGTTAGAAAAAAGATTTTTGTAGTCAGGACTTTAGTCCTTATCTTAGAAGATGAGGACTAAAGTCCTGACTACGATCTCATCAAAGCAATTTAGAAACAATTGCTAATTTTCATTAAAATGAATGACGCTGGTTTGGAACATGCGATCGCTATGCGCTTAAAATTGGAATATTTATTAGATATATCCGGAAATGAGAACTTGATATGCCTGAAACCTAGCTCTGGAGAGGGTTTTAGAGTTTTCTCTCTTAGATAAACTAAAAAGCTAGCTATGTAAGGGTTTCAGCTATTTTAAGCTTTATTTATGGACAGGTCTATTGAGATCAAGTCGGGAAAGTTGATTTATCTTGGGTTTTAACAGATAAATGCAACAGGCAAAAGTTATGTCAAAATAGGGCGTAAGGCAGCTAAACACTTGCAGCTTTGTCAAGTTAGGTATATCTTCATAGTGCTTGACCTGACGAATTTATCGCTAGGACACTTTCTAATGGCTCTCACCGTCCAATCTACGAGATATCTACCCGTTACCGAAGGGAGGGGTTCATGGGTTCATGAAAAAAGGGGAAATGTTGAATTAGATACGCAGAAATTTTTATATGATTCTTTTCCCCAATAAGAGTTTAAAGCCCCCTATGCGTAAGTGGTTTTATTTGGGGGGAGGTCACAATCCCCAAACATATTCTTTCCCCTTTCCCCTTTCCCCTAATGAGTGAAAGGGTTAAAGCTGGTTTTGCGGTTTATGCGGGCATCTATAGCGTAAAAAGCGCAACCGTCGTTTGAAATTGAGCGCATACTGTAAAAAAGGGTAACTCGCTACAAAAGCACCACTAATGAAACAGTAGTAATTTGAGAAAATAATGCTTTATGTCCATTACCAAAGTATTAATAACTCTCAAGAAAGAGAAATTAATGTAATTAAGTGTCCTGAAGAAGAGTAAACCTTCTAGTTTACTGTAATCAAGCAAATAATGAGTTCGCAATTATGAGGTGTTAGGTTTCAATGGCACTACCTGTTATATCTGTCTTATCAACGCAGAAAAAAAAGAAACCGTCTTTAGTGCTGACGCTTTCATCTGCCGGGTTATTGATTGGTGTGGGGAGTGCAGCATTCTGGCTTTTAACTCAGGGAAAATTATTTTCCAGAGATTTGCCAGTGGGTGCAAATATTATCCCTCAAGATGCCTTATTTGCGGTTTCTTTAACCACCGATGCCAGTCAATGGCAGAAATTGCGCTCTTTTGGCACAAAAGAAAGCCAAGGAGAACTAGATAAGTATTTAGTCGAGTTACGCGATCGCTTTCTCACTAATAACGGCTACGATTTCCAAAAAGATATCAGTCCTTGGGTAGGCAATGAAGTAACAATTGCCATTCTTGCCCCAGACATGAAAAAAGGTGCACCTAAGTCTGTAGCTTCTGATGAAGTTGCGACTAAAGAGCAGTCGATGGTGATGGTTTTGCCAATAAAAAACCCACAAAGTGCTATAAGCATCTTGGCACAACCCAAAATGCTCTTTGGTGGCAAATTAGTTGATCGCACCTATCAAGGAATTGCCATCAAACAAACTGAAGAGCAAATAGGAGAACACTTTTCCGCTGCGGTACTAGATCAGCGTTTCTTAGTGATTACTGATAATCCTAAAGCCACAGAAAGAGCGATTGATGCTTATAAAAATAAAACAACACTCGCTACAACAGGTGGTTTTGCAGATAATTTCCCGAAAATCGCTAATTACCAACCCTTCGCCCAGTTTTATGTAAATGTGCCGATAGCTGCTAAGATAGCGGCTACCTCTCCAAATCGTCCTTTGCCCGCTCAAGTTTTGGCTCAACTTCAGAACAACCAAGGTTTAGCGGGGACAATTACTTTAGAGTCAGAAGGAATACGCTTAAAAGGGGTTTCTTGGCTAAATCCGAATAGTCAACGTACCTTAGCGGTGGAAAACAACGCTGGGAATATGCAAAACCGCTTACCAGCAGAAACCTTAATGATGCTTTCTGGGGGTAATCTCAAACGGTTGTGGGGAGATTATGTTTTAACATCTCACTCTAATCCACTTTCACCCATACCACCAGAAACACTTAGAAGTGGAGTGAAATCACTCAGCAATAATGAACTTGATTTAGATCGGGATTTATTAAGTTGGATGGGTGGTGAGTTTTCAATTTCAGTGATGCCATCAATTGAGAAAGAACGTTATAAAGAAGATTTTCGTGCGGCATTTGTATTCATGGTACAAGCAAGCGATCGCCCATTAGCTGAAGCATCAATAAAACGTCTGGATGACATTATGAAAAATCAATATCAATTCCAGATTAAACCGGAGACAATAGCAGATAAACCCGCTGTCAACTGGATTGCACCTTATGGAACCTTAACTGCTACCCACGGCTGGTTAGATAATGATGTCGCTTTTTTAATTATGGGTGCTCCTGTTACCAATAAAATTGTTCCTAGACCAAACAATACATTAGCTAGCAGTTTCCCATTCCAAAAAACACTTCCTTCAGATCCTAATCCGACAAACGGTCAGTTTTTCTTAGATGTGGAACGCACGGTGAAAAATTTTCCCCTACCGACATTGTTCTCCAATCAAGAAACTGTACTCGAAGCAACCCGTTCAATTGGCATAACATCTGCCGTCAGTGACAGTCGTAGTAACCGCTACGACATTTTTATCGAATTAAAAAAAGGTGATAAACCAGCACCTTTACCCAGTCCGACTC
>NZ_JAOWRF010000075.1 GCF_025753815.1 Plectonema radiosum NIES-515
CGCTCCCCTTGTCCCCCTCCCCCCTACGGGTTGCAAGAGTAAATCAACTAATTGCCGATACACAGGTTCTACACGATCGCGAAAGCTAAATTGCACATCTGGATTTAGGGCAATCAAATCATTGCGTAAAAATTTCAGGGTATCTACTGCTTGAGTATACAAGGCGATCGCCCCGCTGATATCACCTTTAATTTTGAGTATCTGTCCTAATTGCCATTGCCAAAGATAAGCAATATCCTGAGCTTGAATTGCCTGAGCTTGTATCAAAGCTTGCTGGGTCAACTTCTGGGCGTTAGGTATGTCTTGGGTTTTCAGATACAATCCACCAAGGGCACCGAGAGCATAAGCTGCGGAACGCTTATCGTCAATGCTTCTAGCTTGTTGAATCGCTGTTGCCAAACTTTGAGCAATTTCTTTCCACGATGGGATGTCTGCATTGGTAGCTTGTTTTAAGTATACCAAACTCTGAGCTAAGTTAATTTGGGCAGAAATTGCCGTCTTCCCCGGTGGTATTTTCCTCAGCTTTAACTGTATATCAGAGGATAATTGTTGTGCTTGCGACCATTGTTGTAGTTCCAACAACATATTCAGTCGATTTAGTTGTGCTTGGATTTGCCCAAGGGGTGAAGTAGATGTGGTGGCAGCTTCTAAGTAATATTGCGCTGCTTTTTGGTATAGTTTGACAGCTACTGGGTTTTGAGTGAAGACAGATGTGCTTAAATAGTACACGGGGGTATACTCTTCAATAGTTGTGGTATCGTGGTGCGATTCTCTGTTACCTAAAGCTGCGTAAATGTTACCTAAACTGAGCAAAGTAGCGCTGATTTCTGGAGGAGATTGTAATTTTTTGGCTATGTCCCGACTTTCGAGTAAAACTGTTAAAGATTGTTCTAAATCACCAGTTAATTGCATCACATCACTCAGGCTGCGTAAAGCAGTAGCTTTAACCAATGAGTCTGGTTGCTTTTCTAGACGGGGGTAGATTTCCTTTAATGTCATGCGAGATTGTAAGTATTGCCCTAAGGCTTGTTGGGCAATGCTTTGGTTAATTAAACTGCGAGTTTTGCCAACTTCATCACCTGCTTTTTTGTAGATATTTTCAGCTTGTTTCCATGTGTTTAAAGCAAGTTGTGGTTTACCTAGTTCTAATTGCAGATTTCCCTGAATTTCTAATGTTTGCGCGAAAATTGATGCGGAATTTGGGGTATTTTGTGAGGTTGTTAAGATTTGCAGACTTTGAGCGATCGCCATTTCTGCTTTTTCCCACTGTCCGAGTTGCTTAAAGGCTAACGAGAGATTACTCAAAGCGATCGCTTCTCCTAGTTTATCTCCTTGAGTTCGCAAAGAAGAAGCTGCTTGTTGCAAAATCATCACCGCTGTCGATAACTCGTAAGCCTCATAGAGTTTTCGACCTTGTTGAATCAATACTTCACCATTTTGGGGCTGCCCTTGAGAAAAAACTGGTGATGAAATCATCCCCCAAACGATAAACAATACCATTACAAAGAGGGGGAAGGGCAAAGGTTTTTTGTTACCTTTGTTCCTAATTTTTGCCAGAAGTTTATTCTTAATAATACGTCGTACCGCTACAATAAATCGCCACGGTTTTCTTTTCGGCGTTGCTGATTTCAAGTATAAATTTGTTTCACTTATAGACGCCAAGACGCAGAGAATAAGAGTTTTAATTATAAGCTTTTGGAATTTCATACCTGAATTGGTGCAACGCCTTCTTTTCATTACAGCTTACCAAGTGCTACTACAAAAATGGACAAGTAGTTGGAGTTGAGTTTTGAAGCGTAGTGTTAGCAGTAGAAGCGATCAACGTCACCTCCCCTTTGTCGTTAATTACCCAACCAGTAGCAGGCACAATTTGATTTGCTAACTTAGAGCCACTGACTTTAGTTATTCTCCCCCCCTCTCCCCCTTTCCTCCTCTCCCCCTGCGTTACCCAATTGATAGTTGCAGTCTGATTACTACGCAGTGCTTCACTTGGTAAAGGTGGTAAACCCCCACGTCCGGTGATTATAAATACATCGCCTCGACTTGCTGGGCAACCTTGGGCAATTAAACGACTTTGGTTAACAACATCGCTGGATAGTTTTACTAATCCACGAGTGGGGTCGAGATTAGGTGTATTAATTTGCACATTCCCACTTAAGGAAGGATTTGCTCCAGTAGCCGTGATTTCACTTTCGAGAGTAGGTGCATTCCGGAACTGAGTACCAAAAATACCAGAGGCATCAATAGTTACATTTCCGCCGCGAAAATCAGCAGAATTGGCACTGATATCGCTATTTTCACCTCTGACAGCGACGATGAAACCATTTTTGGCATCGATGTTGATGTTGCCGCCTGTGATATTATTGCCTCTGGCGTTGGTGGTGATAGTACTGCCTCGGCGCAATATTAAATTAAGAGAGCGCAGGTTGATATTTCCTTCTCCTGCTCTGGTTTCAGCCGTGAGTTTTCCTTGATTGTCTAGCAATAACACACCAGAAGTAATCTCTAAGTTGCCTGCGGGAGCAAAGCCAGTACTGCTCACACTAACTTGTGCCCCATCCCGGACAGTCAATTTGTTAGTATTAATTATTAAATCGCCAGCATTACCAAAACCATCGCTTGCAGCTAGCAAAGTACTGCGAACAATCTGACCATTACCACCTCTGCTGCTGCCAGTAACTGTCACAGAATTGGAGGCATTTATATCTAACCTCCCTGCCTGACCTGTACTACCGTTAATCGCGGCAGTTGAGATGCTTGCACCGTCTTGCACAAGCAAACGTTGTGTGTTGATTATTAAGTCCCCCCCGTTGCCAGTGCCTGGGATGAATACCCTGCTGGTTGTGGTCTCAGCAAGCAGACCACTAGGTAAATTAGTATCTAGTACAGCTCGACCGCTGGCTTCTACAGATTCAGAGGCATCTATTTTCAAAGTCCCTGCATTACCTGAACTAGCTGTACTAGTTAATATTCGTCCTCCATCACGGAGAATTAATTTCCCGGTGGAAATATTCACTGTTCCAGCATTCCCAGCATTATTGTTGCGACCGAGAGTCTGAGTCCCTAAGCTTGTATAAAATCCATTACCCAGTAACTCTACAGATTCAGAAGCATCTACTCTTATATTTCCTCCTGCTCCAGAACCAAAGGTAGACGCTTCTATAAATCCACCATCACGGACAATCAACCGTTTCGTTTCAATGTTTATGTCACTTGCGGGTCCATTTTCCTCAGTCCCAGTCAGTAACTGGCTAGAGCTACTTACTTTTACAGATTCAGATGCTTTGATTACCAGAGGTTGACCTGGTTCCTGTCCCACAGTAAACGCTATTAGTTGTGAATTGTCAGCGATCGCAATATCTCTGCCACGCAACTGGATAGCCCCATTGCCTTCACCACTTGTATAAATAAAAGCTGCTTGGGATACTTGAATATCTTGGAAATTCTGCACCCGTTTATATCCTAATGCCCATTCGGAAATTGGATTCAGGCTGACGAGACTGTTTGAAGCAACACTCCCTAAGTCAATTCGTCCTGCTGGTGCTGCCAGTCTGGCACCTTTGACTAATACATCACCACCTAAGATAGCCAAGGTATTACCAGGCATAACTTCTAGCCTAGACCCATAAATTTGAATCGGTTGAGCAATTTGCCCAAATTGCAGACCGATCGGAACACTTACAGTTAGTAGTGGTGGTGTTTCGAGATTAGTAGCACTAAATTGTGTGCCATCAGCAAATATGATATTATTTGCTGTACTCGTCACGAAGGAGCCATTAATGTTTAACGAGGCATTCTCACCAAAGATAATGCCGTTGGGATTAATCAGAAAAAGATTAGCAGAACCATTGGTTTTGAGTAACCCATCTATCTTAGAGATTGAGCCACCCGTCACCCGGTTAATAATGTTTTGAACATTCAAGTCGTTGGTAAAAAAAGCCGATCCACCTGTGGGTACAGACAATTCTCTAAAACTATGAAAAAGATTGTTTCCAACTCTATTTCCATTAATAATAGTAAAGTCGAGATTATTGGTGGTTAAAACCTCAGTAGATAAAGTCCTATCTGAGGTAATTTGTGCCTGAATCACATCGGTTTTGGTGAGAAAGCATAAAAACCCTAAACCAGCAATCCAGAAATAGTTAGTCTGTTTGATCATAAATGCTGAAGAATAATTAAATTTAGTGTTAAGGATTTTTGGTACTGATTTTAGACCTGTAGAGACGCAACACCAGACGCAGATAGCGCTCGTGACCTCCCTTCTCCAGACAAAGACGCAATGCTTACGGGTTCAACACTTTGGCAAGAGGGTACAGGCAACCCCCGGCTTCAAGCCCTAACCATTACCAACATTTTTGTCGCAGTTAAATTGTCGTTAAACCCATAGCCCGACTAGGGTTTACAACCCTAGTCTAATAGCACGCATTCCTCTTCATCGGACTAAAAATACACGTATTTGATAACAGAGAGTCCATTTTAATGGACTTGGGCTATGAGCTTGGGGTTTGCAACCCCAAGGGGAATAAGGATTTTACGACAGTTTCACGCACAGGATAAATGTTGGTAATGACAAGGCTTCAAGCCGGGGGATGAAAGCATAGGCACGATAGTTAAGTAGGCAAAAGCTTTATGAAAACACTATTTATCTGCTTCTGCCTAATTTATGAGTGAGTTATCTTAGTTACAATTTGGTAGGCAGGTTTGGGAATTAGTGCTATATGTGTAAGACCAACGTCCCCAGTTACCATCTGGACATATGACGCACCCCTTGGTTGATATCCCCGGTTTATCAATAACCGGAACATCAATCTCTGCTTGTGGTGGGGAATCTGCGTTGTTTGCATCTTGCGGGATTTCAACGACTTTTAGCTCAATCGGTTCGGATATGCTCACTGTCTGAAATTTCGTCTCCTCAGCCCTAGCAATGGGGCTAAACATCAACAAGAATGATACAAATAAAGCGATGACAAGAGAAATTTTTCGTTTCATGATTTATCTCCTTACTAGACAAGCTTAAGTTTTTCCTCGTATTCTTACCGCAAGAAGGGAAAAGGGAAAGCCAATGAAAATAAAGAGTTATTTAATTAAATACGCACTCTTCATTTTTCTTGTCGGCAAGAAAATCCAGCTTTTGACCTTTTCTTGACTATACCGCTATTGGAAGCTAATTTGACGATCAAATACTAATCTAAACAAAGGTATTTTTTATATCCGGAGATAGATGCAAAAAAACTATCGAGATCGTTTCTCTAAAAAGATTACCGGACTTTGGTTTCTACATTTTTTAGTTTCTAATAAAAAAAATCAGGTTTAATTTATGGGAGCGCAAATCAGCCATAAAAAACTTTAAAACCCTCTAGAGACGTTACATGTCAAGTCTCGACAATATAGGCAATAAACCTGAGATGATATTAGACATCGACCGCTCTTTGATGATGCGTTACCACAAAGCCAAGAGACGATTCTGTGCTACGTCTCTACGAGGGTTTTCACTTTTATGTTTATTCTTTTTCGAGAGTGATGAAACGATTATTTCTGACTTTAAGATGAAACGGACTTACATGAGATAATATTCAAACCGCTGCCGCAGTTGTTCATCTGTCAAATTTTGAGTCCAGTACTCTACCAAAGCGTGACCAAATGCCCAAGCGTTATCACCAGAAGTGGTATTTTGCAGCAGCAAGGACCACAAAGATCGTAAATCAAAGTTGCGTGAATTAGCGTTGTCAGTACTCAAAAGCGAGAAAAGCTCATAAGCCATTTGCAATTTGCCAATTACTACAGGTAACTGTTCTACGGGAATTTTCTCTGTTAGCAGATATGCTAAATTAGGCGAACCGGTTGAGAGGGTGGAAATGAACTGAAGGACGGGACTTTTGAGTAATGCAGTTAGTCCTTGAGTAGTCGCCATTTGAAAGGTATAATGGTCAATGATTTTCGCCGCAGCGACGGTGCGAGCCTCTAGGTTACGCAAAAAGCGAGCAAGACGCAGCTGTTTGGCAGGAGCGATCGCTGACAATAATCCCAACGATAGCGCGTCTACACCCCAAGCAACCCGATTTGTTTTCATCTCACCAGTGACCACAGGTAAAATTAAATCGCAGAATTCACCTAGAAGTTGAGCGCGATATTCAGTAGCTTGACGAATCGCAACTTCTTTTGGGCGATCGCCTGACTCCCAATTTAATGGTGGTTCCCACTCCCGAATCGGACGCAAGCGATCCACTTGGGTGACAACTCCAATCATCGGTAAGTCGGCAATATCTGCCTTTATATCTGCAATAAAGTCTAGATCCATTTGCAGAGATGGATCGAGGGCGGGGGTAACTAATAGTAGTAAATCGGCATTTTTGGCATAATCCAGCACTAATTCCCGAAAATCGGTACGGTTGACTTGTTCATAACCTGGTGTATCCCAAAGCGTCAAAGTTTCCCCGGTTTTGCTTTTCCATTGGTAATTTTTCAGGCGATCGGTACTGGGTAACACATCGACTGCGGCAAGTTCGGCTTGAAACAACGTGTTAATCAAGCTGCTTTTTCCCGAACCAGTTCGTCCTACCAAAAGAATATTTACAGGTTTTTGCTCAACTACGGTGGAGGGTTCAGCAGATTCGAGAATTTCTCGTAAAGTTTGAGTTTTCGCTTTTGGTATTGGTGTTGGCAAAGCTTCGCTATCTGGTATCGTGCTACCTCCGTAAAGGGCTACAGCTCGCTGACATAAGCTTCTCAGGGCAGTTTCCCGCAGCATTTGACTCAAATTGCCCAAAAGTTGTTCAGTTGCCCGATTACTGTAACCTTGACTTGCTTTTTTCGCCACCGCCGCTACCGGGTTTAACAGCCACTGTGCCCAATTCCATGCCCGCAAAAGTTTACGCGCAGATGGCTCCAATTTCTGGTAAACTTCATATGCTTGGTACGCTTGGGCAATTGTCACTTGATTGAGAGCAGGAGATAATTTCTGCATCCAGCGATCCACATCATCCAGGGTTCCCCGAATTAGCGCGTAAGCTTGGGGAACGTAAATGTTGAGTAGGGGATATTTTACCTCCGGATGATAGATTTGGGAAACTGCGACAATTAGATCCTGACATCGTTGCCAAAAGGTTTGCCAATCTTCCCAAATTGGGCGATCGCTTTGGGCAGCATTGAGAATTTCTTGCAATATCGCTTCGGTTTCATCAAGGGTGGTTGTATTCTCTGCCACAGATTTCAATTCTTGATTTACCTGTGTGACAACCGCTTCTATCTGGGTTACTTGCGGTTGAGTCCATTTTACTAGTAGAATACGCCAGCCGACAACAAAGAGCGTGAACACAGCCCAAATCCAATTAATCCGCCACTCATGGATTTGCAAAGCTGCGGATACAAGTAAGAAAGTGATGATACAAGCGATCGGCGTTGCTAAGATTACCCATTGCCACAGTTTTAAGCGTACCATTGCTTCATCTCAAGCCTTCATTCCTCCCCTTATCATAGCTGTACCCAGCTTGATGGAGAGTTAATTATGAAACTTCCGCTCTTCTCGATAGAATTGGTAAGCGGTTGCGCTTACAATTTGTAATGTTTCCCAATTCTATCCAAAGCCTCCCCCCCTCTCCCCCTCCCCCTC
>NZ_JAOWRF010000018.1:0-3633 GCF_025753815.1 Plectonema radiosum NIES-515
CCAAACTCCAAACTCCCCACTCCCCACTCCCCATTCCCCACTCCCCAACAGTGTTAAATTTATAGCCATTTTAGTAAAGCAAAGTACACTAGTAAAATCTAATGGACTGCTTGGTGCAAGGCTTCTCTTTATATGTCTTGGAAAATAGATCGTGGACTGTTTAAATACGATTTCATCGATTATCACGCAGTTTTGTGCGTTCCTGTGGATGCGGATGTCAAAGATATCCGCAAACGCTATCTGAAAATCGCTCGTCGTCTGCATCCTGATAGTAATGCTACCGCTAGCGCTGCTGAGAAACAATTAGCTACTGAGTTGTTGTCAAAGTGGGTTAATCCTGCTTACGAAAAACTGTCAGCCGATCGCACGCGTGCAGAATATATGGTAGTTTTGTCGCAAATGGGCAAACGCTTGGTACAAGAATCGTCTTCGGTGGAATTAAACACTGATTTGGCTAGGCAGTTAGCTTGTGTACCAAATGTGGATCTTGCATATAAAAGTGCAATCTTAAAAATTGCCGAAACTCAATATGACTCTTTAGAAAAAGTACTACAAATCGTTGCTCATATCAGTGAGTTAAATTTAGTTTACTTAATGCGGACTGCGGGTAAATCATTTGCAGCTACTTCACAGCAAGCGGCTCCAAGCAAAATTGACACAAGTGTATCTACCCAAAATAAAGCAACAAATACACCTCCCCCTGCCCCAGTAGCGCCACCAAAAGAAGATTCGGTTGCGATTCAATATTTGCGTCGCGCCCAAGAATTGCTCGGAAAAAATCAATTGGCACAAGCTAGGGTAGAATTGCAAGATGCCATAAAACTAGAGCCGAATAATAGTCGCTGCCATAGTTTGATTGGAGTGGTGTATTTGAAGCAAAATCAAAGCACAATGGCAAAGGTTCACTTTGACCGCGCTCTGCAACTAGACCCCAATGACGAAATGGCATTGAAGGGTAAACGCGTACTAGAACAGGCTTTGGGACAAAAACCAGGTGGTTCTAAAGTGACTTCATCCTCAAATAATGGGGGTAAGCAATCTGAAAAATCTGGCAATGGTGGTTTATTTGGTGGTTTGTTTGGTGGGAAGAAAAAATAATGGTATATCAACCAGCAGCGGGTGCAAGGGATTTATTACCCTTAGATGTAGCTCAAAAACGCTGGATTGAAGATCGGTTACAACAAGTGTTTCACCGTTGGGGATATCATCGGATTATCACCTCAACTTTAGAACGCATGGATACTCTCATGGCAGGAGAAGCAATCGATCGCCGAGGAGTTATTCAATTGCAAAATTCCGAAGATGAAGAATTAGGCTTGCGTCCAGAACTAACAGCCTCAATTGCCCGTACCGCTGTGACACGCATGGCTGGTGTTAGTTATCCGCAACGGTTGTATTATAATGCTAATGTGTTCCGCCGCACCAATGAAAGTAGGCACAATCGTCAGCAAGAATTTTATCAAGCTGGGGTAGAGTTGCTTGGTGGTGGGGGATTGCTGGGAAATGCAGAAGTGCTACTTTTGGTGGCTGATTGTCTAGAAGCGCTTTCTATTTCACATTGGCATTTAATTTTAGGCGAAGCGGGAATCACGCGATCGCTTTTATCGGCTTTTCCCCCAAACTTGCAAGCCACTGTCAGAAGTGCGATCGCTAATTTAGATCGTATTGCTCTCGACAGTTTACCCTTGAGCGATGAACTCAAACAACGCGCCAAAATCATCCTAGATTTGCGCGGAAAACCGGCAGATGTGTTGCAAAAAGTCAGCAATTTAGGTTTAGACACAGAACAGCAAACGGCGGTAAATCATCTCAAATCTCTGGTAGAATTATTAGAATCCAAAGGGGATTTCCCCTTAATTCTTGACCTCAGCTTAATCCAAACCATTGATTATTACACCGGCATTGTGTTTGAAGTTGTCAGTGATACCGAAACCCAAGCGCGGGTTTTAGGACGAGGTGGTCGCTACGACCAACTTTTGGGACTATATCATCCCCAAGGCGAAAACATCCCCGGTATTGGCTTTGCACTGAATATTGAAGATTTATACCAATTATTGCTATTAAATAAGTATTTACCGCAAACCACCCCAGCCAGCAATTATTTGGTAGTACCAGAAACAGCAAATGCAAACGCAGCTGCGTTTGCTTACGCGCAAAAACTCCGCTCTGCTACAGAATTGGTGCGGGTAGAAATCGACTTGGGGGAACGTGATGCTTTATCAATTCGAGAATATGTACGCGATCGCCAAATTGCCCAAATTGTTTGGATCAAAGCTGATGGTTCACCGATGATTGAATTAACTTCGTGACATTGCTACACCATATCTATACTCAGATTGGTGTAGGCTTGTAAAGCCCGATAAGCTATCGCTCATAGTTAGTTAAGAGTACGAGAATGAGAGTTTTACTAACAGGGTTTGAGCCGAATGATGATGGTCTTAATGCATCAGAGTTAATCGTAACTTCTCTGCAAAATAATCCTCCCCAAGAACTTAGTAACTACATCAATTGCATTGACTTTAAAATCATGCCCGCTAATACCAATATACTTGGGCAAATAGTTGAGCAAACTCTTAAAACTTATTCTCCAGATATTTGTATTTTAATTGGGCAAGCACGCGGTTATAACAAACAGGACTTTTGAAAGAATGGCAAAGAACCTGAGACACTTCGTGACTTTGGATAAAGCTGGAAATGCACCCAAGAGCGAGAAGGTTGTACCCGATGGATTTGTAGCATACTGGAGTTCTCTCCCGGAGCAAGAGAGTTTAGTTTCTTTGTTGGAAACTAATAATATTCCAGCCAGGATCTCAAATGATTGTGGAACTCATCTTTGCAATCAAATTTTCTATTCCTTTCTTCACTGGAGAGAAATTCATAAATCTGAGATGAAAGTTGGTTTTGTCCACATTCCCGTATTGCCAGAACAGGTAATCAAGTTTTGGTCAGAGTCCCCATTTATGCCAATGGACATGACCCGTAAAGCTTTATTGCTAATTATCAGCAAGCAGATTCAAATGGTTGATTCAAAAGTGCTTGCGGTCTAACACGACGCTACAGCACGTTGCACTGAACGTGTAATACACTATATATCAATACCGTTGGTGTTAAGCTTGATCGCACGAGTGTAGAGACGCGAAATTTCGCGTCTCTACAGGTCTAAAATCAGTACCAAAAACCTTAACACCAACCGTATTGCACTATATATAATTTGCCGGACATGATATAACTCACTAACTCTAGACTAATAAATAAGTTAAGTATTGTTGCTAGGCTAGGAATAGCTGATTAAATACAGCTATGAGTGATCCAAAGAGGGGAATTATGCCACATACTATTGTTACTAATGTCTGTGAAGGTGTCGCAGATTGCGTCGATGCTTGTCCAGTAGCTTGCATTCATCCGGGACCGGGGAAAAACACCAAGGGAACAGATTGGTATTGGATTGACTTTGCTACCTGCATTGATTGTGGTATATGTCTTCAAGTCTGTCCGGTAGAAGGAGCGATCGTTCCCGAAGAAAGACCGGATTTACAAAAAACGCCATAATAGTTATTAGTCCAGAGTCCATAGTCAATAGTTATTTGACTCGTGACTCTTTGTACAGACGTTCCGACGGAACGTCTCTACCGC
>NZ_JAOWRF010000018.1:3733-7592 GCF_025753815.1 Plectonema radiosum NIES-515
TCCTCCTCGTACAGACGTTCCGACGGAACGTCTCTACCGCTCCTCCTCGTACAGACGTTCCGACGGAACGTCTCTACCGCTCCTCCTCGTACAGACGTTCCGACGGAACGTCTCTACCGCTCCTCCTCGTACAGACGTTCCGACGGAACGTCTCTACCGCTCCTCCTAACTCTTGGCTAATGCCCAATGACTAATGATTATTTATTAGAAGTTAACGATGTCCGTGCTGGATATATTAAAGATGTGGATATCTTGCAAGGTGTAAATTTTCGCGTGGAAGCGGGGGAATTAGTTACAGTGATTGGTCCCAACGGTGCTGGTAAATCGACCTTGGCAAAAACGATTTTTGGACTTTTGACACCTCATACAGGTACAATTACCTTCAAAGGTGAAAATATCGCCGGATTGAAGTCTAATCAAATCGTCCAGCGGGGAATGTGCTATGTACCGCAAATCGCTAACGTTTTCCCCTCCCTCAGCGTGGAAGAAAATTTAGAAATGGGTGCTTTTGTCCGCAATGTTGCTTTAAAGCCATTGAAAGATAAAATATTTAGCATGTTTCCTAGATTAAGCGATCGCCGTCGTCAACGTGCCGGCACTCTTTCTGGAGGGGAACGTCAAATGCTAGCAATGGGCAAAGCTTTGATGTTAGAACCGAGTTTGCTGCTATTAGATGAACCTTCAGCAGCTTTATCTCCCATTTTGGTAACGCAAGTTTTTGATCAGATTAGACAAATTAATCAAAGTGGTACAGCGATCGTACTAGTAGAGCAAAACGCTCGTAAAGCTTTAGAAATGGCTCATCGCGGTTGTGTGCTAGAATCTGGACGCGATGCGATTACAGGCGCCGGTCAAGACTTGTTAAACGATCCTAAAGTCGGTGAATTGTATCTTGGTGCTGGGAAAAGGCATTAGACATAGGAGTGAAAATGAATGTAGAGACTATTCTGTGCTACGTCTCTTGGGGTTCAGATAACGCATCATTAATTTCTGGAGATGTCTATTAGGCAGAGGATTGGTAGATAGTTGATAGTAGTGCCTAAAACAACTATCAACCAACAACGCTCCAACCATCTACTAACAACCATCTACCAACAAAGCAAAAATTAAATGACTCTTAAACCGTGTCAGAGGGTACTCTCACATCCCTCTTAAGTTTGATATGTTCCTGGCAATGACCAAGCTTTTGTCAGGTAGATTGATGAGTCGAATTAATGGATTTGTCGGGCGTCGTCATGTCTTGAAGCTGGCAGGTATGGTAGGCTTTGGTATGGCTACGAGTTTTAGCCTACTTTGGGATACACAGCAAGCTGTTAATCCACAAACTGTAGTTGCTGATGCTCATCCAGTCAATCCTAACCCAGTTAGTCCTGATGTAGCTTTGAGAAGATTACTGGATGGAAATAAACGATTTGTACAGCAAAAACGTAATTATCCAGACCAAAATTTGGAACGTTTGCGATCGCTCATCTTAACACAGCATCCTTTTGCGTCCGTATTGGGCTGTGCAGATTCTAGAGTACCACCAGAAATTATCTTCGATCAAGGACTGGGAAATTTATTTGTGGTGCGAGTCGCTGGTAATGTTGTCAATGATTTGGTTACAGGCAGCCTAGAATATTCTACAACAGTATTGGGTTCTCAGCTAATCCTGATTTTAGGTCATAAAAGATGCGGTGCAGTCGCCCAGGCAATGAAAAACGAGACACTTCCTGGGAAAATTGGGTTTGTTGTTGAGGGTATCAAACCAGCCGTAGAAAGGGTAAAATTAAGGACGGGGGACATTCAAGAAGAAGCGGTTCTTGCCAATATTCAATATCAGGTTGAAGAATTGCCGAAAAAATCAACGATTTTGGCGAAATTGGTAAGCGTTGGCAAACTAAAAATAATTGGCGCTTGTTACGATATTGATACAGGCAGAGTAACTGTTATTACGTGATTTTCTCGTATCTAATTGCGCTGAAATATGTATTCATTTGTAGAGTTGTTGACTGTTAATTGTTCGCTGTTATAGCGGTCAAGGGTTGAGTGATGATACATAAAACACCTCACCCCATCCCCTCTCCTGATAAAGGAAAGGGGATGGGGTTCTGTATTGCATTGCCTGCAACCCGTTATAACACAATACGCTTGGTGTTAAGGAATTGGTGGTAAAAATTGTATGTATGTATGTAGAGACGTAGCACATGCAACGTCTCTACAAGGATTTGGGACTTAACACCAACGGTATTGCGTTACAACAGTCAATAATCTTATTTTATTGGCAATAGGCGATCGCAAACCATAGACAAACACCACACTCAAGCCAGACATTCTTCTATAGATCAAAACTTCAATTGTTATACCTAATTTTGGTATAGTCGGTGCAAATAAGAAAGATTTTTTTTATGACTCAGTTGCAGTAATACTTTGAGTTTTCCTGACTCATAGCATCTTTGCACCCCTATGTCTATAAGGGAGCTTTCGTTGCGGATGAGGACAGGAGTTTATTTGTATACCAACTTGGTATACATTTTCTGTATAAAATTAAGGTGAATTGATGAGCCGAATTAATGGATTTGTTGGACGTCGTAATTTATTAAAGTTAGTAGGTGTCGGAGGTGCTGGTATTGCTGCTACTGCTGCTAGCGGTGTACTTTGGAGTCAAGACAAAGCTGTTGCTCAACAACAATCTACTCCTGTACAAAAACCTCAACCAGTTAGTCCTGATGCAGCTATAAAAAGATTGGTGGAAGGAAATAAACGGTTTGTTGACGGAAAGCGTCTCAACCCCAATCAATCACGGTTGCGTTTGCAAGAAACTTCCGTGGCTCAGTATCCGTTTGCAGCTATACTAGGTTGTGCTGATTCGAGAGTGCCTGGGGAAATTGTTTTCGATCAGGGACTAGGAGATTTATTTGTCGTCCGAATTGCTGGTAATATAGCTGCTCAAGAGGGTATAGGTAGTCTAGAATTTGCTACAGCCGTATTGGGTGTCCAAGCTATCATGGTTTTAGGTCATACTAGATGTGGTGCAGTATCAGCTGCGGTCAAAGGCGATCCTCTCCCAGGTAGAATTGGCATTTTTGTTGAAGAAATCAAGCCAGCGGTAGAAAGGGTAAGAAACAAAACTGGCAACATAGAAGAAAATGCTGTTATTGCCAATGTGCAATATCAGGTGGGAAGATTAGCAGAAAGCTCAACGATTTTGGCAAACTTGATCAAACAGGGCAAACTGAAAATTGTTGGTGGTTATTACGACCTCGCTACGGGAAAAGTAAATATGCTAGCCTGATTAATGTAGAGACGTAGCACTGCTAGGTCTGTAAAGGTTCTGGATAACGCATATTTAATTTCGGTAAATGCCTAGTTGTCTGCGGTTAATAAACAAGAGTGCTTCTTAAAGTCAGTTCACAACAAAAGCAAATAATCCGCAGCCATGCCGCAAGCACTTATCCGGAAGAGTGCTGCGGTATAATGTTGGGTTATCTGGCTAATGAGAGCAAAACTGTCGTAGAAGTAATACCGACAGAGAACGCTTGGAGTGGAGAGGATAGTAAAAGACGACGATATGCGATCGCACCCGAAATCATGTTAAAAGTACAAACATATGCACGCTCTTGCTCTTTAAATATTATTGGTATATACCACTCGCATCCCGATAATCCAGCGACACCTTCAGAAAGCGATCGCGTCCAAGCTTGGCAAGAATATTCATACATCATAGTTTCTGTCCCCAACGGCAAAGCTTTAGAACTCAAAAGCTGGCATCTTGACGACAATCACCAATTCCAAGAAGAAGCAATTGAAATTGCATAAAAAAATTAACAATCCCAAATTTTATATTTTCTTCCCCCACTCCCCACTCCCCACTCCCCAC
>NZ_JAOWRF010000223.1 GCF_025753815.1 Plectonema radiosum NIES-515
CCCCACTCCCCCCACTTACTTCACTTGCGGAGCGCGACCATAGAGAGTCGTGAGATTTTTCAGCTTTAAGCTTAATTCATGGGTTAAAGCTTCTGATTGATATCGCCATTCCCAGTTACCTTCAGCAACACTAGGCATATTCATTCGTCCTTGGGTATCTAATCCTAAAAAATCTTGTAAGGGGATAATTGCCTGATTTGCTACAGAACTTAAAGCAAGTCTAATTAAATCCCAGTGAATGCCTTCAGGACTGACAGAACCTAAATAAAGCAACAAGTTTTGCTTTTCGTAATCAGAAGCTTGATTGAACCAACCTATGGTTGTGTCGTTGTCGTGAGTGCCGGTGTAAACTACGCAATTGCGATTGTAATTGAATGGTAAAAAGGGATTACCGGGATCGGAACCAAAGGCAAATTGCAAAACTTTCATCCCAGGAAACTCAAATTTGTCGCGCAGGGCTTCTACTTCCGGGGTGATTACTCCTAAATCTTCCGCCAAAACTGGCAGCTTGCCCAATTTTTGTTTGATTTCCTCAAATAATTTGTCTCCAGGAGCCTTGATCCACTCTCCATTCACGGCTGTTTGTTCACCTTGTTTCACAGCCCAATAAGCTTCAAATCCGCGAAAGTGGTCAATGCGAATTACGTCTATGTAATCGAGCATTGCTTCAAAGCGCTTCACCCACCATTTAAAGTTTTGTTTTTCTAATTCCTCCCACTTGTAAACTGGGTTGCCCCACAATTGACCAGTGGCGCTAAAATAATCTGGTGGAACTCCTGCCATTATTGAAGCTTCTCCTGTGTTTTCATCTAAGCAAAAAATATCAGGATTAGACCAAACATCAGCGCTGTCGTGAGCTACGTAGATGGGGATATCACCAATAATTTCTATATCAGCCATGTTGGCGTAGTTCTTGAGTTCGGACCACTGGCGGAAAAATTCAAATTGGGTGTATTTATAATAAAAAATCTCCTCCTCCATTTCTTGCCGTACTCGATCTATTGTTTCTGGTTTGCGCGATCGCACTTCTGGTTCCCAAGTATGCCAGCTTGCACCCCCATGAGCATCTTTCAACGCCATAAATAAGGCATAATCATCTAGCCAATAAGCTTTGATGTCACAAAAACCAGCAAATTCTTTTTGTTGTGTCGGTGCTGCTTGGGTTTTAAAGTTCTCACAGGCTTTCTTTAATAGCCCAATCTTAAATGGTACAACTTGCTCGTAGTTGACTTTAGTCGGGTCAAATTCTGGTAAGTTAGCCAAGTCTTCTTCTGATAGCAAACCCTGCTCTAGCAGTTTTTGGGGGCTGATGAGTAGAAAGTTTCCTGCTACTGCTGAATAAGAAGCATAAGGAGAATTACCGTAACCAGTCGGACCTAATGGCAGAACTTGCCAATATTGTTGCTGACTTTCTCTCAAGAAATCAATAAAGCTATAAGCCTCTATGCCTAAGTCACCAATGCCGAATCGACTGGGAAAGGATGTGGGATGAAGTAAAATACCGCTGGATCTGAAAAAAGGCATTGCTTTACCTAAATTATCGTGCATATGCGATCAAGAGCGAATTTATCACGTAATAGTAGTTAGTTGTTGGTGGGAGCGTGGTTGGTTGTTAGTGGTTGACAAAAAACTCCTTGCCTCCAGCAAGGACGGGGAAACCCCGTCCCTACCGCTAACTCCCGTACAGACGTTACGAAAGGAACGTCTCTACCTAACTACAGACGTTACGAAAGGAACGTCTCTACCTAACTACAGACGTTACGAAAGGAACGTCTCTACCTAACTACAGACGTTACGAAAGGAACGTCTCTACCTAAGTCCTAACCATGTCTTATCGCAATCCGGCTCCGACAGTTGATATCATCATCGAATTAGTTGATCGTCCTCATCGACCAATAGTATTAATCGAAAGACATAATCCTCCTTTGGGTTGGGCAATTCCTGGTGGTTTTGTCGATTATGGGGAAAGTGTGGAAGTGGCAGCGCGGCGGGAAGCCGAGGAGGAGACTGGTTTGCAGGTAGAATTAATTGAACAATTTTTGGTGTATTCTGACCCCAGTCGCGATCCGCGAACTCATACGCTGAGTATTGTGTTTTTGGCAACAGCGATGGGGGATGCGAAAGCGGGGGATGATGCGAAAAGTGTCGGGATGTTTGAGTCGTGGTGTGTGCCTGGTAATTTATGTTTTGACCACGATCGCATTTTGCGCGATTATTGGCAATATCGGCATTATGGTATACGTCCGAGGTTAGGGTAGAAAACGAACCGCAAAGGCGCCAAGAGCGCAGAGGAAGAAAGATGAGTAAGAGGGTGATTCGGACACAAGATGCACCGGCTCCGGTGGGACCTTATAATCAAGCGATCGCTGTTTCTGGTGATTTGGTGTTTGTGGCGGGGCAAATTCCCCTTGATGCGGGTTCTCTTGAGATTGTTGGGGCGGGTGATGTGACGCGGCAAACACAGCAGGTGATGGGGAATTTGGAGGCGATTCTGAAAGCTTCCGGGGCGGGGTTTGATGACGTGGTGAAGACGACTGTGTTTTTAGCTGATATGAATGATTTCGCGGCAATGAATGCTGTTTATGCTTCGTTTTTTGATGAAGCTACTGCACCGGCACGTGCTTGTGTGCAGGTGTCGCGTTTACCTAAGGATGTTTTGGTGGAGATTGATTGTATTGCGGTGATTTAAGGCGTAAATGTATTAGACAACTTATGTGAAAATTAATTATGCGTTACCCAAAACCTTTTGTAGAGACGCGATAAATCGCGTCTTCGGCTCATTTATAGGAGATTATAACCATGAGGTGTGTCATTTGTAAGCATGGACAAACCAAACCAGGCTTAGTGACTGTCACTTTAGAAAGAGACGAGTGTATAGTTGTTATTAAAAAAGTGCCGGCAGAAGTTTGTGATAACTGCGGCGAATATTACTTGAACAATAACATTACTGAACAAGTGTTACGACGAGCAGAAGTGGCTGTTAATAATGGTGCGGAAGTTGAAATAATCCGATATGCGGCTTAGAGAATTGTTTGTAAAGTCTCAATTCATACTAGCCCTGGCGACTAGAAGTCGCGGCTATACAGACAAAACCTGCCTCCGCAGGTTAGCTGTTGATTTTCTCTTAGTCCACGTAGGTGGACTTCGTTTGTGTAGTAGCGAATTATATTCGCTTTTAAAACTGTTGTAGCAAGGTTTGGGCAAAATGTCCTAAATAGGACATTTGATTAAGCGCGATCGCTCTTGAGATTTGGGAATACTTAGTTTAGTAATCTCAATGGAGTAATAAAAATGGCAGACAATCGAATCAGTGCGAATCTTTCGGCAACAGATCGGCTGGCAGTGATGGATGCGATCGCGACTATTCGGCAAAAGTTACCGTTTTTGGTTGATTTAACAAAGGAGGAGCGGAAAGCTTTACCCAAGCTTGGTGATAAAAGTCGCGCTTTTGTAACTAAAGCGCTGGAAGTGGGGACGCAAAACCCAGACTTTTTGCCGCGATCGTTTGATTTGGATGAAATGCGTCGGGATATGGAACTATTTGAAGCGTTGTATCCAATTTTGTTGTCGTTGACGCAACTGCAAGAACTGGTGGATGATACTGCTGTAGCAGTGGGTAGTGAAGCTTATGCTGCGGGGTTGATGGTTTACAATTACGCTAAGGCAAGCGGTAAAGGCACTGGTTTAGATTCAATGGTCAATGATTTAGGGCGCCGGTTTGCCAGGAAAACTAAGAAAGTGCCAGCGAAGGTATCGTAAATTTAGTACCATCTGAATAGAATTCGCTAGCTCTACGAACAAAGTCTCCCTTTGCCGACTCGATGATTTTAACTTGGAAGTTAAATTTTTCAGCTTTGAACTTGGATGTTTTAGTCTAAAGCTAGACGTTCCGAGTTCAAAGCTTTTATTTTGGGGTTTGAAGTGAGAATATTCCTGTTTGAAGTGAGAACGTTTCTGTTTGAAGTGAGAACATTCCTGTTTGAAGTGAGAACATTTCTGTTTGAAGGGCAAATGTTGCTAAAATAAAGCAAATTCAAGGTTAATCAAGTACATATATAAAACCCAAAACCTGTAGAAACGTAGCATTGCTACGTCTGTACGTGTATTGACAGCAGATTTCAGGTTAATCAAGTACATATATAAAACCCAAAACCTGTAGAAACGTAGCATTGCTACGTCTGTACGTGTATTGACAGCAGATTTCAGGTTAATCAAGTACATATATAAAACCCAAAACTTGTAGAGACGTAGCATTGCTACGTCTCTACGTGTATTTAATAACAACGCAATTTGCTGTAAAGATTACGTCTAACATAATAGCTAAAAAGAATTTCTCACAATCCGAAATCTGGGGTGCGTAGTTAGTAGTTATCCTGTAAGTAATCGCACCTCTAGCCCAAACAGAAGTGAATAACCCACAAAAAAAGCCCAAGAGCTTACAAGATATCCTCCAGCAACGGCAGCAATCAGGCTTTGTCGGGCGTGAAGAACAAGTTAGCCTGTTTCGTCAAAATCTAGACTTGTCCCTGGAAGACTCGCGCAGGCACTTTCTGTTTAACGTTTGGGGTCAAGGGGGTGTAGGTAAAAGCACACTGTTACGCCAGTTTCGCAAAATCGCGGAAGAAGCAAAAATTATCGCGGCTCATACAGATGATAGTGAAAAATCTGTCTCCGAAGCTATGGGGCGTCTGGCTGAACAGTTGGAACAGCAAAATCATAAATTGACCCAGTTTAGCGATCGCTACAAAGTTTATCGTCAGAAGCGGCAAGAATTAGAAAGCGATCCTGAAGCACCTCAAGGGTTTTCGGCTTTTGTGGGAAAAACTGTAGCAAAAACAGGTGTGCTTTTAGCGCGTCGAGTTCCCGTTGGGGGGGCTGTATTTGACTTTATAGATGAAGATGCTGTAGCCTCCCAAGCTGGGGAATGGGCGTCTTATGTAGCGAAGAAATTAACCAATAAAGACGAAGTTCGCTTAATTCAAGAACCTGTAGAAGTGCTGACTCCGCTATTTTTGCAGGATATTTCCAAATTAGCTGAGAAGTCTGGTGTTGCGCTGTTTTTCGATACTTATGAATCCACCGAGGATTTTCTTGATAACTGGCTGCGGGAAATTTTAGAAGGTCGTTACGGCGAAGTACCTCTAAATATATTAGTTATTATCGCCGGACGGCAAGAATTAGATAAAAATCATTGGGCGCCTTACGAGGGTTTAATGATTCGTTTTCCTTTGGAACCGTTTACGGAGGAGGAAGCTCAACAGTATTTGACTCGTAAAGGCATTACTAACAGTCGGGTTATTGAAGTGATTTTACGTCTTTCTGGACGCTTGCCACTATTAGTGGCAACATTAGCGGCTGAAAGTCCCAATGACCCCAGTCAAGTAGGCGATCCTAGTGGTACGGCTGTAGAACGCTTCTTAAAATGGATTGACGACCCTAAGCGGCGACAATTAGCTTTGGATGCGGCAATTCCGCGTTGTTTAAATCGAGATGTGTTGGCAAAGTTGCGAGGGGAAGATGAAGCTGATGAGCTGTTTAACTGGCTGAAAGAAATGCCGTTTATTGAAGAACGTACTGATGGCTGGGCTTATCATGAAGTTGTCAAAACGCAAATGCTCCGCCACAAGCGTCTTTCCTCTCCGCAAAGTTGGGCTGATCTTCATGGCAAGTTAGGTGAATATTACGACACTTTGCGAAATAATTTGCAACTCAATGAAGAGAAGAAACAGGGCGATCCAACTTGGCAAAGTTACGCTTTAAATGTTTTGTATCACAGTTTATGTCAAACACCCCAAAAAAGTTTGTCCATAGCTCTTAATAATTTCCTTCCTGCTTTCGACAATGAACGTTCTTTTGCTTTGCGTTGGGCAGAAACGACGGCGCAAGCTGGTAAAAATGTTGATAATGCTGAAGTTCAACGCTGGGGTGAGCAGCTAGTCAATGGATTAAAAGCTTATGAGGAGGATTGCTATGAAGTTGCTGTGGAAATGTTTACAGCACTGCTAGAGCATTCGGAAATTCAGTCTCAGTGGCGAACAATTGCTTTAAGTCGGCGAGGTAATATTTACCGCTCGATGAAACGTTATGAAGAAGCTCTCAAAGACTTTGACTGTGCCATTCAACTTAATCCTAAATACTATTGGGCGATCGCGGGTCGAGGTGAAACTTACCGCTTGATGAAGCGTTACGAAGAAGCTCTCAAAAACTTTGACCAAGCCATTCAACTTAATCATAAATACGACTATGCGATCGCAAATCGAGGTTATACTTACCGTCTAATCGAGCGTTATGAAGAAGCTCTCAAAGACTTTGACTGTGCTATTGAACTTAATCCTAAATACGATTGGGCAATCGCACATCGGGGTAAAACTTACCGCTCAATGAAGCGTTACGAAGAAGCTCTCAAAGACTTTGACTGTGCCATTGAACTTAATCCTAAACTCGATTGGACGATCGCAAATCGAGGTTATACTTACCGTTTAATGGAACGTTATGAAGAAGCTCTCAAAGACTTTGACTGTGCCATTGAACTTAATCCTAAATACGATTGGGCGATCGCACATCGGGGTAAAACTTACCGCTCGATGAAGCGTTACGAAGAAGCTCTCAAAGACTTTGACCAAGCTATTGAACTTAATCCTAAATCTCAGTGGGCGATCGCACTCCGAGGTTACGCTTATCTGATGCTGAAGCGCTACAATGAAGCTCTTGAAAACTTAAACTGTGCTATCAACTTAAAACCTGATAATAATTGGTATCTTTACAGCCGAGCTTTAGCCTATCAAGCTCTCAACCAAGTAGACAAAGCACGGGTTGACCTTAATAATGCTACCAAACTTGCTCAACAAAATTACCAAAAAGATGCTAAAGACTGGGGCAATACCTTAAATCTCGCTCTTTACTATTTAATTGGTGGAAATGTTGAATTATCACAGCGCTTATATCAATATGCTCTCTCCAGCCATGCATCATTAGAGCGTATGCGTGCAGCAATTCGTGACTTAGAGGACTTTTCAACCATCTTCCCTGAGTATATCGAAGCGCAATCTATGCGAAAGTTCTTGCAGTCTTCGGTGACTTGAGTTTTTGTCAATATATAGGCGATCGCGCTTTTTATTTGAGTCGAGAAATGTGAGCGATCGCGCTTTTTATTTGAGTCGAGATAAGAGAGCGATCGCGCTTTTTATTTGAGTCGAGATAAGAGAGCGATCGTCCAATACGGTTCGGTTAAGAATATTTGTGAACCCAAAACCCTTGTAGAGACGTTGCACTTGCTAGTCTCTACATACGTTAACCGAACCGTATTGAGCGATCGTCTACCACCTGGGGTTAAAACCCCAGGCTAATAGCGAAAGTCCTCTAAAGAGGACTAGCAAAAGATTTTAGTCCACTTAAGTGGACTTTAGCTATTAGCCCGGAAATTTATTTCCGGGTGGGTTTGTTGGCTGTTTCCGGGTGGGTTTGATGGCTGTTTCCGGGTGGGTTTGATGGCTGTTTCCGGGTGGGTTTGATGGCTGTTTCCGGGTGGGTTTGATGGCTGTTTCCGGGT
>NZ_JAOWRF010000105.1 GCF_025753815.1 Plectonema radiosum NIES-515
GCCGAATTTACGCCTGTGGACAAGAACCCGCCGACGGGCTTGGTTGAAGCAGGAAGCAGACCCTTCAGGAGCAATCTTGATTGAATGGTAAGACGAGCGATAAGTTTAACCAAGTTTTGTGTAGCAGTTACTCTGCTGTTTGGAAGGTAAACCAGTACCAGAAACTTCAGATGTCAGCGCGATTCTCAGACAAATAAATCACATGCCTTTGTCTCAAGTGGCTCAGATAGTTCAAGCTGCTGCTGCGAGATTTGCTGCTGTGGCTGAGTCTGCGGGAGATGAAGCGAAAGTTAGTTGAATTTTGAGGGGAATTGTGCGCCCATCTCAATACAATTCTGCCCGACACCCTAGAAGGGTGCGGCTACACAAACAAAGCCCACCTGCGTGGGCTAAATGATTCTAGCCCACGCAGGTGGGCTTTGTACGTATAGCCCCAGGCTTCCAGCCTGAGGGAGGGAGTGCAAATTTACCAAATATAAAATACCATTTGGATTGATGAATTTATCACAAAGGAATAGTTAAAAATACTGATTATTCCCCAAGCATCAAAAATCCAAAATGGTAGCAACCACTGAAAGTCTCCACAAGTTTGTTAATTTTTGCCATTCTCACATCAAAGGTGAAGAAAGAAAAGAAGCGCAAACCTTTCTAGATAGGTTTTTTCGAGCGTTTGAACATGAAGGAGCGCTAGAAGCGGGAGCGAGTTACGAAGAAGCGATAAAAAAAAGCAGCAAGAAGGGTAAAACTGGCTTTGCTGATTTGGTGTGGAAACCCCGCGTATTGATTGAGATGAAGAAGCGCGGGGAAGATTTAAGTAAGCATTATTCTCAAGCTTTTGATTATTGGACGCGGTTAGTTCCAAATCGTCCGCGTTATGTGTTGTTGTGCAATTTTGACGAATTCTGGATTTTTGACTTTGATATCCAGCTAGATACACCCGTAGATGTAATTCCCCTAGAGCAACTGCCAGAAAGGGCAGGAGCCTTTACATTTATGGAATTAGGGGAAAAAACTCCTGTATTTAGAAATAATCAGCTAATAGTCACAGAACGCGCTGCACGTCGCATGGGTGAATTACTACTGGAGTTGGAAAAGCGCAAAATTGAGAAGTTGACAGCCCAGCGGTTTATTTTGCAATGCGTGCTAGCGATGTTTGCTGAAGATAGACAATTATTACCGCGTGATATGTTTATTTCCTGCGTTCAGGATTGCATGAAAGGGGCAAGTTCTTATGATGTTTTGGGTGGTTTATTTCGGGAAATGAATCAGCCAGGAATTACGCCAGCGGGACGTTATCAGGGTGTAGATTATTTTAACGGGGGTTTATTTTCGCTGATTCATGGAATTGATTTAACGCGGGAAGAATTGAACTTTTTGGATGTATCAGCACGGGAAGATTGGAGTAAAGTACGTCCGGCGATTTTCGGGAATTTGTTTGAAGGGACGGTGGATAAAAAAGAGCGTCACGCACGCGGAATTCACTTTACTTCAGAAGCGGACATTATGAAAATTGTCCGTCCAACTATTAGTAGATATTGGGAAGAAAGAATTGAAGAGGCTACGACTATAGGTGAACTTTCGGCTTTGCAATTGGAATTACAAAGTTATCGGGTGTTAGATCCGGCTTGTGGTTCGGGGAATTTTCTCTATATGGCATATCAAGAATTAAAGCGAATTGAGATGCTGCTGTTAGATAAAATTGCCCAGCGTCGTAAGTCGGCTAATGAGCAAATGCAAATGGGTTTTGTGACACCACAACAATTTTATGGGATGGATACAAATCCGTTTGCGGTGGAGTTAGCGCGGGTGACTTTGATGATTGCGCGGAAGATTGCAATTGATAATTTAAAGTTGACTGAACCGGCTTTGCCTTTGGATACTTTAGATAATAATATTGTTTGTCAAGATGCGCTTTTTAGTGAATGGCAGAAAGCGGATGTAATTATCGGCAATCCTCCTTTTTTGGGTGGAAAGCATATGAGAATAGCTTTGGGTGATGAATATATAGATAAGGTTTTTCAACGCTTTCCCGATGTTAAAGATTCTGTAGATTTTTGTGCTTATTGGTTTCGGTTAGCTCATAATTGCATTGATCAAAAAGGTAGAGCCGGATTAGTTGGGACTAATTCAGTTAGTCAAGGTAAAAGTAGAATTGCTGCTTTAGATTATATTACTCAAAATGGTGGTTATATTCACGAAGCTGTTTCTACACAACCTTGGTCAGGTGAAGCTAAAGTTCATGTTAGTATTGTTAACTGGAGTAAGGAAGAGCCGGAAAAATATTATTTAGATAATGAGGTAGTTTCTAGAATAAGTTCTTCACTTAAAACAACAACAGATGTTTCTCAGGCTGTTAGATTGAAAGCGAATCTGAATAAATGCTTTCAAGGTGTGATTCCTAACGGGAAAGGTTTTATAGTTACTGAGACACAGATGACAAATTGGGTGAAAGCTGATGCCAAAAATCAAGAAGTTCTGAAGCTTTTCTCAATGGGTGCAAATCTAGCGAAAAATCCTCACGGTAAGCCTGAACGCTGGATTATTGATTTTAATGATATGACTATTGAGGAAGCGAGTGATTATCAATTACCTTTTGAACAAGTTCAACGAACTATTCCATCAGAACGTAAAAATAATCGTAATGAACAACTAAAGATTAATTGGTGGAAATACGAAGGTAAAAGAATAGAAATGAGAAAAGCTATAAAACCTTTATCTTACTACTTCGCTGTTCCCGAAGTATCCAAATGGGCTATATTTATTCCTTGTCCTCTTGAATGGCTTCCAGGTAATAAGACTAAAGCTGTAGCATCTGATGATTTTTATATTTTTGGTATTCTCTCATCTCAAGTTCATCGTATTTGGATGCACGCTCAAAAATCAACTTTAAAAGCAGATATTGCTTACACGCATAACACATGCTTTGAAACCTTCCCCTTTCCCCAAACACCTGATGCGAAATTAGTTAATCAAATTCGCGCGAAAGCTGAAGAACTTCATCAATATCGCACTCAACAAATGTCAGCAAAACAGTGGGGAATTACGACGCTGTATAATAAGTTTTTTAATGAGCCAACGAGCCAACTTTATAAATTGCATGAACAGCTTGATAAACTGGTGATGCAAGCTTATGGTTTTAATCCTAATGACGATATTTTAGAGAAGCTGCTGGAATTGAATTTAGAATTAGCTGATACAGAAAAGCGGGGTGAAACTATTGTAGGTTGTTGGGCGCCGATTTGAAGTAGAATAAGTTGCATCCTGCCAAGGAATAAATTCTTCAGCTAATAGCAAATTTGAAGCTATAATAAATTCCTATCCCGCCAAGGAATAAATTCCCTGGCTAATAGTGAAAGTCCATTAAAATGGACTTAAAGAAAGGTAAGTTTTATGAGAATTGAGTCCGATTAAGAGGACTTTGGCTATTAGCCAGGGGTTTATAACCCCTGGTGGGTGATGAATCAATCATTTGAAAGTAGTAAAAATCACCTGTGTTTGTTGTTGGCAAGCGATTTGAAGCTATAATAAATTCCTATCCCGCCAAGGAATAAATTCCCTGGCTAATAGTGAAAGTCCATTAAAATGGACTGAAAGAAAGGTAAGTTTTATAAGAATTGAGTCCGATTAAGAGGACTTTGGCTATTAGCCAGGGGTTTATAACCCCTGGTGGGTGATGAATCAATCATTTGAAAGTAGTAAAAATCACCTTTTTATTATTCTTAGGAACGGATTTGAAGATATAATAAATTCCTATCCCGCCAAGGAATAAATTCCCTGGCTAATAGTGAAAGTCCATTAAAATGGACTGAAAGAAAGGTAAGTTTTATAAGAATTGAGTCCGATTAAGAGGACTTTGGCTATTAGCCAGGGGTTTATAACCCCTGGTGGGTGATGAATCAATCATTTGAAAGTAGTAAAAATCACCTTTTTATTATTCTTAGGAACGGATTTGAAGATATAATAAATTCCTATCCCGCCAAGGAATAAATTCCCTGGCTAATAGTGAAAGTCCATTAAAATGGACTGAAAGAAAGGTAAGCTTTCTGAGAATTGAGTCCTATTTATAGGACTTTGGCTATTAGCCAGGGGTTTATAACCCCTGGGATGAAAAAGAAGAAAGCGATACATGATAATCTTGTCATGGGTGTTTTATTTCCTAAGTTGTGAAAACCGACAGCATCTTTTATCGGCTATTTCAAGAATTCCCCAGTATCTTCTTTGAACTCATCGGGGAACCTCCAGAAGAAGCGAACTTGTATCAATTTTCATCAGTTGAAGTTAAACAAACAGCATTTAGAATTGATGGGGTTTTTCTTCCTACACAAACAGAGGAAAACCCAATTTATTTTGTGGAAGTTCAATTTCAACCAGACTCAGAAATTTACTCTCGACTGTTTTCAGAAATATGTTTATATCTTCGTCAGAATAAACCCCAAAACGATTGGTTTGCTACTGTTATCTATCCAACCCGGAGTGTAGACACAGGAAATATAAAACATTACCGCGAGTTTTTTGCAAGTCAGCGAGTTAGTCGCATTTATCTAGATGAATTAGGTGAAGCTACATCGCTACCAATTGGCATTGCTACTATCAAGTTAGTTATTTCAGATGAAGAGACAGCGATCGCACTCTTCAGGCAATTGATAGACAGAGTTAAGCAAAATGTCGGCGGTGGAATTCCTCAACAGCAATTATTACAATTAATAGAGACAATCATCGTCTACAAATTTCCAAGGATGACTAGGGAGGAAATACAAGCAATGTTTAGTTTAAGTGAGTTGAAGCAAACCAGATTTTATCAGGATGCCTTCAGTGAAGGCATAGAACAAGGCAAACGCGAAGCTACTTTAAACGCTGTACGTCAATTTTTAGCTTTGGGGCTTAGTTTAGAACAGATAGCACAAGGCTTAAGTCTAAGTCTTGAGGAAGTAAGACAAATGGCACAACAACAGTCTTCAAACGAGCAAGGTAATAGTTGAAATCATAACTTAACAACAGGCCTCAGGAGTAAATACAAGCAATGTTTAGTTTAAGTGAGTTTAAGCAAACCAGATTTTATCAGGAAGCCTTTGAGGAAGGTAAGGAATTAGGTAGGGAACTAGGTAGGGAACTAGGGAGACGCGAATTTTATTCAAGCGCTGTACGTCGCTTTTTGGCATTAGGATTGAGTTTAGAGCAGATAGCAGAAGGTTTAGGCTTGAGTGTTGAAGAAGTAAGGGAACTAGCGCAATAGCAGCATTCTCGTGACACCTTTGAAAATCTTCTCTTGATGCCAATAATCAATACGAAATATGTAGTTAAATTTTGTTAATATTTGGACACGGCGTGAGCTTCTGCGCCTCTGTTACCCATATTTTACCCCTAGAGACACTCTCATGCTGCGACTCGAACATATCAGTAAAATTTATCCCACAGGCGAAATTCTCAAAGATGTCAACTGGGAAGTCAAAGTTGGCGATCGCATCGGCTTGGTGGGTGTCAACGGTGCCGGAAAATCCACCCAACTAAAAATCATCGCCGGCGAAATCGAGCCGACTGCTGGTGAAATTATTCGTCCTACGAGCTTACACATAGCTTACCTCAACCAAGAATTTGAAGTAGACCCCAGCCGTACTGTTAAAGAAGAATTTTGGCGTGCGTTTGTCGAAGCAAACAAAGTTAATGAAGCTTTGTCACAGGTGCATCGGGAAATGGAAACGGCAACTCCAGAGGAGTTAAACAAACTGATCGACAAAATGGATCGTTTCCAAAGGCAGTTTGAAGCACTTGATGGGTATGGATTAGAGGCAAAAATTGACAAAATTTTGCCAGAAATGGGTTTTGATGGGGCAGATAGCGATCGCTTGGTGAGTGCTTTTAGTGGCGGTTGGCAAATGCGGATGAGTTTGGGTAAAATCCTACTACAAAAACCCGACTTATTGCTACTGGACGAACCTACCAACCATCTTGACTTAGAAACTATCGAATGGTTAGAAATTTACCTCAAAGGGCTGACTACCCCGATGGTAATAGTATCTCATGACCGGGAATTTTTAGATCGCCTCTGCACCCAAGTTGTGGAAACAGAACGCGGTGTTTCCAGCACTTATCTCGGTAATTACTCAGCCTACCTGTTACAAAAATCTGAAAGTCAACAAGCGCAACTTAGTGCTTACGAACGTCAGCAAAAAGAACTAGAAAAACAGCAAACCTTTGTTGACAGATTCCGCGCTAGTGCTACCCGCAGTACCCAAGCAAAAAGCCGGGAAAAACAACTTGATAAAATTGAACGCATTGAAGCACCCGTAGGTGGGATGAGAACTTTGCACTTCCGTTTTCCCCCCGCACCCCGCAGCGGACGCGAAGTAGTGGAAATTAAAGATTTAACTCATACCTACGATGATAAAATTCTCTTTTTGGGGGCAAATCTCTTAATTGAAAGAGGCGATCGCATCGCTTTTCTTGGTCCAAACGGTGCCGGTAAATCTACTCTCCTACGTTTAATTACGGGTAGCGAAAAGCCCACAGAAGGTACTATTGGGGTAGGCGACCACAACGTTATTCCTGGCTATTTTGAGCAAAATCAAGCCGAAGCTTTAGATTTAAAGAAAACTGTCATGGAAACCATCCATGATGAAGTTCCCGACTGGAAAAATGAAGAAGTCCGCACGCTGTTGGGACGCTTTTTGTTTTCTGGGGACACGGTGTTGAAACCAGTTGCAGCATTAAGTGGGGGAGAAAAAGCGCGTTTGGCATTGGCAAAAATGCTTTTGTGTCCAGCAAATTTACTCATTTTAGATGAGCCGACAAACCATCTAGATATCCCAGCAAAAGAAATGCTGGAAGAAGCAATCCAAAATTATGATGGCACTGTAATTGTCGTTTCTCACGACCGTTATTTTATTTCTCAGGTAGCAAATAAAATCGTCGAAATCCGCAATGGTGAATTTCGCGTTTATTTAGGGGATTATCATTACTATTTGGATAAAATCGCCGAAGAAAAAGAACAAGCTCGCTTAGAAGCGATCGCTGCTGACAAAGCTGCCAAAAAAGCCGCAAAAGCTGCAAAAACCAGCGGCAAAAGTAAATAAGGGGTTGGGAGTGGTTAGTTGATAGTGGTTAGTGGATGGTGGTTATTCTTTTGACAACGAACAACCAACCACTAACAACCAACAACGTCAACCACAAAAAATTAGGAAAAATTATTCAAATTTAAAAAATGTTAAAAAAATCGTAATTACGTCATAAAAAAAAGTTAAGAAGCAGAAATTCACTTGCGGTGGTGATTAGCAGTGGTATCATTCGGATATTACAAAAAGTAAAGGGCAATTTTATTATGACCAAGGCACCTGTTGCTCCCGTGGTGCTTGTCATTTTAGACGGATGGGGCTACAGCGAGGAAACACAAGGAAACGCGATCGCCGCTGCTAAAACTCCCGTAATGCAAAGCTTATGGGCAGCTTATCCGCATACCCTCATCCGCACATCCGGAAAAGCCGTGGGATTGCCAGAGGGTCAAATGGGCAACTCAGAAGTTGGTCATTTGAACATCGGTGCTGGACGAGTTGTACCGCAAGAATTAGTCCGCATCTCAGATGCTGTGGAAGACGGTTCCATCCAACGCAACCCCGCACTGGTCAAAATTTGCCAGGAAGTCCGCAGTCGAAATGGCAAGCTGCATATAGTTGGGCTTTGTTCCGAGGGTGGGGTACACTCGCACCTGTCGCATTTGTTTGGATTACTTGACTTAGCCAAGGGTCAAGGACTTGACGAAATTTGCATCCACGCCATCACAGACGGTCGTGACACCACCCCAAAAGATGCTGTACAAGCAATTGGGTTGCTGCAAAATTATATTGACCGCATCGGTGTAGGACGCATAGCCACCCTCAGCGGTCGCTATTACGCAATGGATCGCGATCGCCGTTGGGATCGAGTCAAACGCGCCTACGACATCATGACACAAGATGGCGCTTTTGACGGTCGCTCTTCGGTGGAAGTCATACAAGCATCTTACTTAGAAGGTGTTACCGACGAATTCATTTTACCAACCCGCATTGCCCCAGGCGCAGTAGAGTCAGGCGATGGAGTGATATTCTTTAACTTCCGCCCCGATCGCGCTAGACAATTGACGCAAGCTTTTGTCAATCCTGATTTTAACGGCTTTGAAACTTTATCGATCGCGCCGCTGTCGTTTGCTACTTTTACTCAATACGATCCAGAATTACCAGTAGCTGTAGCCTTTGAACCTCAGAATCTCAGTAATATTCTGGGGGAAGTAATTGCCAATCATGATTTAAAGCAGTTTCGCACCTCAGAAACCGAAAAATACGCTCACGTCACCTACTTCTTTAACGGTGGTTTGGAAGAACCTTTTCCCGGAGAAGACCGGGAAATGGTCAGCAGTCCAATGGTCGCAACCTACGACAAAGCGCCGGCGATGTCAGCAGAACCACTAACAGAGGTAGCGATCGCCGGTATCGAAAAGAAAATTTACTCGCTAATTGTAATTAATTATGCCAACCCAGACATGGTAGGGCATACTGGTCAAATAGACGCTACGATTAAAGCACTCTCAACCGTTGACCGATGTTTGGGACGCCTTCTAGAGAGCATCAGCAAAGCTGGAGGTACTGCCCTTATTACCGCCGACCACGGCAACGCAGAGCAGATGCTAGATGATGCGGGCAATCCTTGGACAGCTCACACTACCAATCCAGTCCCCTTAATTTTGGTAGAAGGAGAAGGCGCAAAAATCCCCGGACATGGTACAGATGTTAGCCTGCGAAACGATGGTAAGCTAGCCGACATTGCCCCCACAATTCTGGAGATTTTACAGCTGCCGATTCCACCAGAAATGACAGGGCGATCGCTACTCCAAAATGCTGAGTATGAAGTGGAATTAAAACGCACTCCCGCACCAGTTGGATTGTAAAAAAGTTAGGAGTTATGAGTGATGAGTTAAGAATTAATAATTTTTCGCTCCTCCTAACTCCTAACTCCTAACTCCTAACTCCTAACTCCTAACTCCTAACTCCTAACTTTTTAAATTCCTACCATGACCGTTACTAATATCGTGCAAGGCATCTGGGCATTTTCCGCCGTTGGTTTGATTGTTTTAGTATTACTGCATAGCCCGAAAGGCGATGGCGTTGCTGCCATTGGCGGACAGGCTCAATTGTTTAGCAGCACCAAAAGTGCAGAAACCACACTCAACCGAGTTACCTGGACGCTTACGGTAATTTTCCTCGGCTTAACTGTAGTTTTAAGCGCTGGTTGGCTGCCTAAGTAAGGATGGGGAGAATAACTTAACGCCCTATGGGGAAGTTCGTAGTAAGGGCTGAAGCCCTTAAAAGCGAAGATATGAGGCGAAGATATGAGCGGTAAACCGCTCACTACGAAGAGTATTTTACGTTTAATTACAGCCCTTGTCTTGGTTATTGGCACAGGGCTGTTAGCCATTTTTACTAACTTACAGAACAAGCCCACCCTTGCAGAAAATGGCATATTGACAAATACCCCGGAAAATGCACAAGACTTAAGAAAAACTCCCCCCCTCTCCCCCTCTCCCCCTCCTCCCCTCCTCCCTCCTTCCCCAAGACCTCATCCCCTACCGCCGACGCTGGTACAGTGGAAAGACAGCACCAACAGCGGTGACTACTTTTCTCAAGTTAAATTAACTGAAGTCTGTTATTTAGTTTGGTCGCAGTTTCCCATTCGCATTTACGTAGAAACACCGAAAGAAATTAGCAAAGAACAGGCTAAAACATGGGTTAATACTGTCATCCAAGCAGTGCAAGAGTGGAATGTTTATTTACCCTTGGAGGTAGTCAAACAGCCGGAAGTTGCTAATATTACAATTGTGCGAAAAGCTCCACCTCTTCAGAAGTCGCCTAATAGCAACATTCCCCGTGCGCGATCGGCACAAACCACTTACAAGTTATACACAAATAACAAAGTTTTATCTCACCGCTTCACGATATTGCTGAGTCCTACCCAGACTGGTAATTATCTTACCGCAGCCGCCCGCCACGAATTCGGTCACGCCCTGGGAATTTGGGGTCATAGTCCACTCCCAAGTGATGCTTTATACTTTTCGCAAGTCCGCAACCCGCCGCCTATTTCTGCCAGAGATGTAAATACTTTGAAGCGCGTTTACGAACAGCCAACTAGTTTGGGTTGGTCTTTGGGGGA
This sequence comes from Plectonema radiosum NIES-515, assembly GCF_025753815.1. Taxonomy (GTDB): domain Bacteria; phylum Cyanobacteriota; class Cyanobacteriia; order Cyanobacteriales; family Nostocaceae; genus Hassallia; species Hassallia radiosum_A. The sequence goes on from NZ_JAOWRF010000105.1 coordinate 10,174, forward strand.
AAAGTATCAAAACTAAAGGTTTTTGCCATTAAAACTATCATTGAGCCACGATCATCGCTTTCCTACAATTCTAAATTTAAAATTAAAAATAAAACCCAAGACGTGATTCAGCTAGACTAATTGAGCGCTGAAAAAGTTACTTTTATTGAATTCACCGAAGAGAATTGACCGCTTGTTCTTCTGCCGTTAAAAGCTAGGGTGGACAATAATGCCCACCCAACATTTCTAAACGCGACGTAGGTTCATGAGTTCTTGGGGAGATGCTAGCATATCGATCGCCACAAAGAAAATCTTACCTTGGGGATTGATTAAGAACCGCCAAGCAATATTCATACCCACAGTTACACCAAACCAAGGAGTTTGTACCACACCTGTGACTTTCAGTTGCTTAGAACCATCTGGCAGAACTTCGCAGATACCTTGTTGGGGCATCATATTTAGTCCTTGGGCTTCTTCGCGCATGTATTTAGCGATCGCCTCATGACCGATTATTGGCTTCTGGAATGGGGGTTGCAGCGCACCATCGGTAGTAAACAAAGCGATCGCCGCATCAAATTTATCTGCGTTCATCGCTTCAATGTAGCCGAGTACAGCAGGCTCTGTGATACCTTCAATCTTGACTGAAGTAATAGCAGGAGCACTACGTTTAAACGCAGGTTCCGCAGCAGCTTTGGAACTACTTGGACCAAGAGCAGATGTATCAAATCCCATATCTACTACAGTGTTACGCAGTACGGTAATTTGCTGACCTGCATCAAGTTTCTGGGTAGCTTCTAATACTACTTTCACACCAGGAGACATTTGGTAACCGCTGGGAATCGGAGTCACAACGCCTTGTTTCATCAACTCACCTAACTCATACCAAAAAGCCAGCTTGGTGTTAACACTGAAGAAACCATAAGAACGGCTGATTGGACTATCAGCACGGTTAGCAAGTTCCCGCATGACTTGGGTTTGCTCTTCTTGAGACATCTGCTTAATTTGGTTGAGCAAACCTTCCGCTAGTTGCAAGCGTGCTACTCCAGGAGCTGCGGGAGTAATTGTCTTACCCATTTCGGTGTAAGCATACCAGAGATAAGCCAGTTGATCGTCAACGCCTAGTTGATCGAATAGGGCTATGGTAGCTGGAATTGGGCTAGGAACTTGAGTGTTAGAGAAAATATTTTGAGCGGATTCGATACTTAAAGCCATGTTCGCAATCTCCAATGTTATTTGTTAATTAGCAAGAATCTTCAATCTGAAACAGACTGACAATAAACCTGCGTCAACTCAAATCGAGACTTTTAGCGTGCTAAAAGCCAGACAGGAAAAGTAATCACCCTTGCAGGTGTTCATTTGTTAGCGTGCTAAAAGCCAGTCAGGGACTGTCTTCCAGGTAAATCTTTAATTCAATACAAAGGTGCGGTTTGAAAAAGCGCCTCAACAACCTAACTGCTTACAGCTAGGAAAATTTATTTGTTAGAGGTTTAACGTTTACATAGGTAAGTTTACCAAAATTAATAAACATTTGTAAATTTTTTTAACAAAATAGTTACAAATATTGCTTATCGCTCATATTATATATTTTATATATAATCTTTACTGAACTGACCAAGGTGAATGAGGCGTTACCTTCTCGCTAAGGAAATCAAGATAATAACGCGAACCCTGGGGAATAAATGCCGATCGCTTGGATATCTGAAATAAACATGCTTTTCAGTATTCTAGGTGTGTTGGTGGTAGCTGTAGCCGAAGCCTGGGGTCTGTTTTGGCTCCAATGTTTGTAGGTTGGGTAAAGCGAAGCGAAACCGAACACAACTACTTAAAAATAAATTCAGCCAAGGGCTTACCTACGCTCCGCGACTAAATTGCACGCGGGGTTGAATTAAAACATTAGTATAAAGTTCTTCGAGTCGAGTAACATTATTGCTGAGGGTATATCGCTCTAGTACTCGCTTTCTGGCTTTTTGCCCTAGCAGTGTTGTTAATTCTGGATGGTCTTGGAAGAGGGGCAAAAAAGTTTTTAATTGCGATCGCACTGTTTTGGTGTTGAGAATTACACCTGCACCCTTCGACACTACTTCACCATCTGCACCGACATCTGTGGCTAAACACGCGCTTCCCACTGCCATTGCTTCTAACAAAGACAGGGAAAGTCCCTCTACTAATGAAGGCAAAATAAATACATCTGCACCGCGTAATATATCGATGCGTCGGTTTTCGTTGGCAATAAACCCTAACCAACTTATGCCATATTCGGAACCATAAAAGGTTTCTAAAGAAGATTTCAATGGACCATCGCCGACAATTAGCAATTTACTATCATGCCGCATTTCTGCTTGTTTCCAGGCACGAAGGAGAGCTTCGACGTTTTTCTCTTGGGCAATGCGACCTTGATAAACAAACAAGCGTTCTGCGTTAAATTCTGCTTTGATTTTAGAAGTCCCAGGACAATACTTGCTAGTATCCACACCGTTGGGAATTACGGCAATATTTTCTTCTGGGACACCCATCCGGGCTAGCAATTCTCGCTGTATTTGAGAAAATACAATCACGCGATCGTAGTTACCCAAAAAAGGCGCATAAAGTTGATACGCCAAAAGTTGTGTTCCTGATATCAGTTTTGCCCCTTTGCCAGCAAATGGTGTGTGGAAAGTGGCAACTAAGGGCAAATTCAGTTCTTCACAGATTTCTGGCAGAACAAAGTCAAGGGGAGACAAAGTTAAAGAAGCGTGAACTACATCCGGCTTGATACGCTTTAACGACTGAGTTAAAACCCTAGTCGCTTTAAAAGTCGGAATTGTGTAAACCTGGGACTTGTAAATGAAGGGTAGCGGAACCTCTGGACAATTGGGCCAGTTGTCGGGTTCAGATTCTTCTTGGGCGAAGTGAAGGAAACTAACTTGGTGTCCCCTGTCTAGCAAGGCATTTGTGATTTCCCGACTGTAGGTGACATTGCCGCAAAAGGGTGATTTTTTTCCAATCCAGGCTATACGCATTCTTTATTAGCTATCAGGAAAGCGGGTTTGATTTATCAGCTTTTTGTCGGAATTGTGTTTTTTGTCTGATTGTGCTGTTGTACTTGCTAGGTTTTTAGTTCTTATCAAATCCCGCGATTACTCAATTCCCCGCGCAAAATGTTCGGTTGCGATAGCGAAAGTGTATTTATGGATTTTTTTCAATTTTTAAGTTGCTAATTCCTAATCAGTTCATAACAACTTACATAGATGCGATGTATCGCCTCTGGTTAATGTCAGGTTTATTTCCAGCAAGTACCTGATAAATCATTATTGACTTCAGTTTAGCACGAAAACAAAAGCTTTCAGTAAATAATTGATCGTGTCAGAAGAGTGAATAATAACTCCTTTTTTTTGATAACTAGTCAGAGAAGTTATACCAGGTTAATATACTACCTGAAAAGACGATCGCCGCCAATCCCAAAAATACAGCTTGTAATCCAACGAATGTTTCTGCGACACCTGCCAATGTCAAGGGCAAGGTGAGGGCAATATTAATCACGTTGTTTTGCAGACCAAAAACTTTACCACGCATTTCCGGTGGGGTTTCGCTTTGGATCGCTGTTTGCATAGGGATACCGACTAACGCTCCACACACACCCAACAACGCCACCAACAAAAGGATAATCCATAACTGTGTTGTGAATATCGACAAACCAATTAAGGATGCTGTCATACCCATACATCCAAATACACTTAATTGGGTATAAGAAAAACGTTGACAAAATTGACCAAGAATGGTTGCCCCAAGAGCGATACCAACACCACCAGATGCGAGTAAAAAGCCGAATTGGGAGGCTTTTAAGTTGGGAATTATTTCTGCCATGCGAACGGCAAGAACAGTTAATGCGGCAAAGACAGAAAATAAGATAATAAGTTGGATTAAAGCATTGCGAAGGCGATGATTTTCTCCTAGATACTTAAAACCATCACGCAGGTCAGCAAAAACGTGGGGGTATTCTGCTTTTTCTTTGTGAGATTTTTCGTTAGTTGACAAAAGTAACAAAATTATGCCGGCGATCGCATAACTACCACCCACCAAAAGTTCTTTACCCAATCCCCCACTACCACCAACAATTTGCCAAATATGCTCGGCAACAGCTAATAACGGTTCCCCGACAGCAAACCCGACAATTACCGATGCCATCATGGTTGTTGTATACAGCGAGTTAGCCGAGAGTAAATCTTGCTCTTTCACTACCAAAGGAATCGCTGCCTGTTCTGCGGGTGCAAAAAACTGCGTCAGCGTCGAAACCAAAAAAGTTACAACTAAAATCATGCAAAAACCAACTGGCAAGACTCCGATTGGTTTCCAATCATGAGTTAACCACAACAGCATCGGAATTGCCAAAACCAAAATACCCCGCCAAAAGTTTGTTGCTACTAGCACTGCCTTTTTCGACCAGCGGTCTACAAATACACCCGCAACAGAACCAAATAGCACCGCAGGAATGGTAAAAGTCATCATCAGCGCTGATACCCAACCGCTAATACTTTGATCGCTTGCCTGAAACTGAGTATTTATTAAAGCAATCATCAGCACCAAATATATTTTATCTGCTAATTGGCAGAAGACTTGACCACCCCAAAGAGCTAAAAAATTAGGATTTTTCAATACAGGCAAAAAACCCTGTTGAACATCACTTGATACTGCTTCACCTTTATGTGACGGTTCTTTGCCATTTATAGAAGTTAATGGCAAATTATGCTCAGAAGCATCAATGAAGCCATTTTCACTTGTGTTTTTTTCCCCAACTTTTGTTATATCGCTTTTTGATATTTCCGACTTTGACCAATTTTTTTCATTTTGAGAAACGTCTGGAGACATTTCTTGGGTATACATGCGATCGCACCTCAAGTCGGAAACAGCACTAAGATGTGGTGTTTGTGGCGAATTAGGTGTCCTATTATGTTTTTTGCCGTGACTGGGTGACATCGGCAAGACTTTTGGTTCTAAATCAGACGGTTGCATCATGGTTGGCAGCAAAATAAGAATCGATCAACGCAGCGGAGCGAATAGGACGACCAAGATGATATTGAGCATATAAGCGCAGAATTTGCTCAACAGATGACCAGCCATCATTGGCAGCATTAGGCATTATCTCTGGTTGCGGCAACTGCTGGAGCATAGCCAGTTCTGTCGCATTTAGTTTTTTAGAAAGCACTGGTATTTCTTGGCAATGGACAATGGTTTCGTAGGCTGGGGAGGATGGGGAGGACAAGGGAGAGGGGGAAGACAAGGGAGAGATAGGAATTTGTTTCTTACCCCCTTGTCCCCCTTGTCCCCCTTGTCCCCCTTGTCCCCCTTGTCCCCCTTGTCCCCTTGTCCCCTTGTCCCCCTCTTTACGCAAGCGCTCCAAAGCTTGTAAACTAATTATTCCACCAGCAGAGACACTAAAGCCGACCTGAGCCTTGGGGTCTGTAAAATCTGGTATTAAGGGACTCTGAGTCAAGCAACAAACTTGCACTTGGGGGGTGAGTCCTGAATTCGCAAAAAGGTGAAATACAGCATGTGCCAGATGAGCGAAAATACTTTTTACTTCTGTGATGGGTATCGCTTCCAACCTACCCAGATGTTCATTGAGTAACTCATACAATTCCTCTTGGGGTTGTTCGCTTAGAGCTTGACATAATACAATTTCTGCTAAATACTGACTAGCAGCGAGTTTTCCCAAGTCTTTAGCAAGACCTGGATAAGTTTTTATAGTTTGTGCTTGTGTAATTTTGTCAAGCGATCGCCCAATTGCAATCAGTAGTTCATTGACCACAAACATCCCACTCCTACCACCAAGACTTGACTTGTGCTTGCGTGCCCCTGGAGCAATTGCTCGAATCAAACCAAACTCTCGTGTCAAAATTGTCACTAGCCTATCGGCTTCGCCAAACGCCTGGGTTTTCAGATTAATCCCAGTTGCTTTATAGGTTCTACTCATTAGTCATTAGTCAAAGTCGGTTAGTAGTTAGTGCTTAGTAGTTAGTGCTTAGTAGTTAGTGCTTAGTAGTCAAAGAAAATCGACTAACGACTAACAACGCTCCGACTAACAAAAAACAAATGACTACTATCTATGATTCCAGAGTATCGCGCTGGCGGATCAAATCGATACCGCGAGACGTGCCTAATCTAGTTGCACCCGCTACTATTAAGTCTAAAGCTTGCGAGGCGGTGCGAATTCCTCCTGAGGCTTTAATTCCCACTCTTTCTCGTGCCACTTCTTTCAAAAGTTGTACATCTGCCACTGTCGCACCACCGTTCCAACCTGTACAGGTTTTAATAAATGCTGCCCCTGCATCCATAGCTATTTCTGCTGCCACACTTTTCTCCGCATCCGTCAGCAGGTTAGTTTCCAATATTACCTTGACATTTCCATCCGCGGCTTCGCAAATTTCGGCAATTTCCCGGTGTATTTCCTCAGTTTTGCCAGCTTTCAGCCAGCCCAAATTAATTACCACATCCAACTCAATAGCACCATTTTCTAGTGCTTCTTGAGCTTCAAACAGCTTTACGGCTGAAGTTGTAGCCCCAGAAGGAAAGCCAATCACCGTACAGACTTTAGGACTTTTGCCGTGCAGGAGTTCCGCCGCTTGTTTGACATACACGGGGTAGACGCAAACCGCTGCAAAGCCAAATCTGTCTGCTTCTTCACACCATTGCTTAACGTGCTCGCTTGTAGCGGTAGGCATCAGCAGCGTATGATCGATGTATGGCGCAATATCAATGTCTGGATAATCTGCTGCCATTGTTACTTTTACCAGTAATTGATTATTAAACTTTATTTAGAATCATAAAGACATTTTTATTAAATTAAACCATAATTCGTGACATTTTTCCTGAGTATGTGACAGCTTATTGAGTTTTGGGGGTAGTTTCGCTCTTTGTTCCCCTTAGTGTTTAAGTTTACATCTGGCACTAGTCAGGCTAGGAAGGCAAAGTCCGATTGGGGAAATTTGTCTGTTAGTGAAATTTTAGGGTGGATTAGAAACGAAACGATAAAAGCGTTTACTGCCAAGTATTTGCTCCCCTCCGCTGATAGAACTATATTTAATACAGCGATTGCCCCTCACGGTGTTGCATTAGAACAGAATTTTAAGCTAGTAGATGGTACATACCCATACACAAGAAAAGCAGATTTAGTGCCGTTAGTTGCAGCGGCTATTAAACAATAGCTAGGTATAATACAGCAGATTTCAGGTAAATGAAATACATGTCTAAAACCCAAAACATTGTAGAGACGTAGCACAGAATAGTCTCTACGTGTATTCGATTAGCTAGATAGGGTGCCGTCAAACAATCAAAACATCAGCGGTAGCTCTAATTGCTTGCTGATTTCCTCTTCATAGCACCATTCTGTAGTTGCTAAAAAGTCAAGGATAGTTTGAGCCAAACCCTTTGAAGCTAGATATGGTACACCATTACCAATAGTTTTAAACATATTCGTCAACGTCATATTCTCTGGAAGCACAAAATTTGCAGGCAAAGATTGTATCGCTAAAGCTTCTGCCACAGAAATTCTTCTAACTTTGTAAGGATGTAAATGTACTTCATTATTGCCATAACAAGCTGTGGGAGAATAACGCCATCGGTGAAGACGTTTGTAAGACTTTTTGGAATCATCTCCTTCATCAACAACAGCAAATTTTTTTATCCCAGCCCTAGGTTGAAAATAGTGTTTTGAATTGGCATGATTTAACACATCATTTTTTCTAAACCAGTATTCAACAGTTAGTTCCTGAATAATTCCATCAGGACATAACACTATAGAATCTTCTTTAAATGCTTCACGCATCCCCCAAGGGGAAGAAAAGACTTTATCTTGAGGATATAAAATGTGCTTTTGCCAAGGAAAAGTACCTTCAGGAAGAATATTTTCACTGTGAAGTATTATTCCCATATCTTGAACAAGTTTTTTTCGGAAACCTATAAGAATAATTCTTTCTCTATCTTGAGATACACCATATTCAATCGCATTAATCAAACGCTCTGTTAATATATAACCAGCTTGCTGCAATTGTTGTTTCAACGCTTCAAAAAATAAACGGTGTTTTGTCGTCTTCCACAAACCTTTGACGTTCTCAAACAAAAAGAAATCAGGTTGTTGTTGGCAAATTAATTCAACATAGGAAGCCGAAAGTTTACCATTATCTCCTAAACGTCCTTTGTTCTTACCACCCACAGAAAAATCAGGACAGGGAGGACCACCAATAAAACCAATTATATTATTAGACTTGCGGCAATCTTTTACTAACTCTCCCAGACGTTGTGCTGGTAAACCTTCAATAAGTTTGGTTACATCTGCTTCTTCCCCATAATGATATCCGTATTTAGGTAATGGCAGATTGAGAGCCTGCCGTGAATAGCGGTATGCTGACATAAAAGGGGAAAAAATTTCATTCACATAAACGATATTAAAACCGTTGGTTTCAAAACCTAAATCAAGGAAACCAGAGCCGGCAAAAAAGGAGAAAATAGAAAGGCGATCGCTTGTCATCACATTAACGCTGCTTACTTTAAACTAAAGTACATTAGCGCCATATTCCAATACCGTTGGTGTTAAGCCTGATCGGACGAGTGTAGAGACGCGAAATTTCGCGTCTCTACAAGCCTAAAATCATTACCAAAAATCCTTAACTGAACCGTATTGCGCCATATTCCGCTGCTAATTGCAAGTTTTATGCCAAAAGAAGATAAATTCAACCTATCACAAGCTGGCACCTCTGATATCCTCGGTTATGATGACTTTCTCAGCGAACTGAAAACACGGATTTCTCACGCTCAAATACGAGCGGCTGTTGCTGTCAACAAAGAGTTAATATTACTTTACTGGCAAATTGGGCGAGATATTCTTCACAGACAGCAGCAGCAAGGATGGGGAGCAAAAGTAATCAACCGTCTTGCAACCGACTTGCAGCAAGCTTTTCCAGAAATTAAAGGTTTCTCACCTCGCAATCTCAAGTATATGCGAGCATTTGCCCAAGCTTACCCTGATGAGCAATTTGTGCAGCTGCTTGCTGCACAAATTCCTTGGTTTCACAATTGCGTCCTTTTGGATAAAGTCAAGGATAGTGGAGAGCGTGAATGGTACATACAACAAACTATACAACATGGCTGGAGTCGGAATGTTTTAGTCCATCAAATTGAAAGCCAGTTGTACCACCGTCAGGGTAAAGCTATTACTAATTTTGACCGCACACTCCCCAAACCGCAATCAGAACTAGCGCAACAGTTGTTGAAAGTATTTTATTCGGAGCGAATATTTAGCGGTAGTTTCAAACCACAATCGGAACTAGCGCAACAGTTATTAAAAAGCAGCTTTTTTATTTTATAAACTTGGGAGAGGAGATTCTTAAATGTGATTTATAACGCGCTTTAATCAACCATATTCGTGATTTATTAGAGTAATTTAAACAGTTTAGAATCTAAATTAAGTATTTTTAAGAAAACATCAAGAAAAAATCAAGAAAAAATCAAGAAAAAATAAATTTTATGTAAACCGACTAGAATTAATTAATAATATTTTTTTTTAATCTACACTATATCTAGTTACTAATAGCTTGCTCGGTATTAATAAACCAAATACAAATCAATAGCAAAAAGTTCAGTAGAGCTGGAACCTCTACTGAACTTTGCTGAAGATTATGTGTCTTGCGCTATAGCCTAGTAAGCGATCGCACAAGGGGCTTTTTAGCCAATTAAAAAGTCACTTTTTAATAATTACTCCAAGGAGGGAGAAATTTATCATGTCTACTAAAAACCATATTAAACCAATAATCCTAGTTTTGGCTAGTGTTATTGCTTTGGGCTTGGGACGAGTTCAGTACGGCACAGAAACACCTTTGGATTACGCTAACAATGTTGTAGTCTTTATTGCCGGAATCTCTCATCTATTAGAGATAAACTCTAAGGACAAAGATAAGTAGCTGATACACTAAAGAGCATCTGACTGATATATTCTAACTGTCTCATATCCCGCCAGGGAATTAATTCCCTGGCTAATAGCGCAAGTCTACTAAAGTAGACTAAAAATTGCTTTACAGTCTACTTTAGTAGACTTAGGCTATTAGCCTGCGATTTTAATCGCAGGCTAATAGCTCTACGAGTGCGTGAAACTACCTCTTTACCTAACCACTAATAGCTTCAGGCTGTGCTTCTGGTAACAAACGCTTCACACCTTGCTTAACAAACCCTTGCAAAAAACCAATTTGCTGATTTTGTACAAAGACGTTTTGCAAAGTTTGCCGCAATTTATCCAAATTCAAACCACCTTCAGAATTTAAGGCGATTTCCTGCTGCTCGAAATACTCAATTAAGCTAAGACCTGCTACCCTAGTAAGATACGCAGCACTCACACCCTGCACGACGCCACCAGCAACAAAGGTGACAGCGTTACTCTTGAGGACAGTGCTAACAGCCTTTGTAGAAAGTTCTACCAAACCGAGTTTCAGCATCAAACTTCCCATTGCACCGGCTACGGTTTGCGCTTGTTCGAGGGAAAACTTCTGCTGATATATACCACCCAAATCCATCACCATTTGGGCATTAATTGCCGCTGTTGCCAAGATATCCAGCGCTGGGACTGGGTTAGCGAATGCCGCAGCCGCAGCTATCCACTGATATTGTTCTATTATGGGAGTTGCGCGATCGCGTCTCACGCCATTCAACAAGTTCTTCGCATCAGCTTTCAACAACTTCGCTTTTCTCATCGTAGTTGTCCAGACAAGTTGTTGTCTTTGCTGTGCGACAATCTCAAATAAATGCTGCGTTAACTGTTGAATGTCTGGTGACGGCTGTTCCATCCATTCTTGTACGGAACCGTCTTCTTGATGCTTCCGCACCTTGATGGGCAAAGGAGACACCGCAGTTGCAACTACATTCGTTTGCATCCGCTGTTTCAACGACAGTAACACGCTCTGCCGTTCGTCTGGTAAATACTGGTCTTGTTTGTTAAAAACCAGCATTGCGGGTTGATTTGCTGCCTTTAGCTGCTGTAAACTTTGAAATTCTGAATCTGTTAAATCACCGTTTGTCAAAAACAGCACAAAATCAGATTGATTAACTTCTAACTTTTCACCCGCTTCTACAAACAAAGGTGCTGTTTCGTTGAATTGTACAGATGGGAAATTTTTCTGTAGAACTTGAATTAAGGTGGTTTTACCTACGGATTTTCCGCCGGTAACAGCTAGTTTAATTTCTTGTCTATCTAATTCAAAGAATAATTGATTAACTTGTTCTCGCAGTGTTTTTAAAGCTGGATGATTCTCTACTTCGCTTGCAAGTTGGTTAATTACGACTTCAGTCAGTGCGATCGCTTCTTCTACTTTAGCCCGATTTACAGGCATACTATCAAAGATATCAGAAGTCTTTTTGCTGCGATTTGGCTTAAATAACCACAAACCACCACCGACTGCTACCAAACTCAATAAACCAAACTCTCCCACCTGCACCATCGAATGATGCATATTTTCTAAAATCCATAGAGAAAAGGATAGTCCCAATCCTCCCACTAAAATCGGTCGCTGCAACTTCACAACTATGATTCTCCGCGCTTTTTCGATGCCTTCTCTTCCAGAATAGATCAAAAATTCCCTTGGACAAATTCCACAGGCAAGTCCGGATAATTTTCTTTACTTTCTTTACTTACTACCGTTTGTAAAATTAACTCCCAAGCATCACGATACTTAGCTGAACGTGGTTTACGCTGTCGCTTGTCTGTTTCAACAAAATGTATTTCGCTACCATAGCTGATGAACACATCTACCGGGAAGATATAGAACAGGTCAAGTTTCTCTATATATACCAAGGCAAAATCAAAGTCGGATTTTTTGTAGGCAACTCTTACCATTAGTCGTCGATTTGTCTTGGTGCGACGATTATCTACGACATAATTACCTGAAGGCTGATCAAACCAGGCATATTTAACTTGGATTTTAATCAGAGTTCCTTCAACATCATACGCCAAATCGTAAGCAAGGCGATCGCCAACAGGTTTTAAAACTCCCCAACCACGCTTTAAGGCATGAAGAATCGCAGCTTGTTCTGCTATGTCTCCCCTTAGCTTTGTGTCCATTTGTTACTTGGATATAGCTACTAATCAGCATAAAACAAAACCCTGCAACTTTTTAGTGTTACAGGGTTTTGTTTTTTAAGTTGGTGGCGGGAAGTGGATTTGAACCACTGACCTTCGGGTTATGCTTACCATCTACAGTTTTCACTGCCTGGATTAACCAGTTTGTGGTCTGGACTGTCCCTTTACCCTCAGCTTTACTGTTAGGGTACCTGCCTTCCAGTCTCTACACCTTCTCCATTTCTGGAGCTTGGTTCGGGATTACCGCGCTATTGGCTTCCCCGAGTTTGACAGGTAAACATACGTAAGTTTCTTTACGTACCGCCCATAGTAAGAATAACTTTTAAGCGTTTAGTCAATCTTACTCGTTGAGCCCGACGAGCTACCAGGCTGCTCTATCCCGCGTCGTTCGTCTTTATTTACTATAACCCAAGCTTTTAAATTTGGCAACTACAAAAGTGATAATTCTCCAACAACTTCTAAACGCTTGTATTTACCGAAGCTCATAAACTTTTCTGAGAGGCTTTGAGCGACGCTGGGGCTAATCCAGCCCATCTGCTGAAGCACGTGAATGGCAACGGCGTATTTTGCTCGCTTTGCTCCATCTATGACTTTAATTGCCAATCCCATGCCTTCGCCAAGCCGGCTGATGCACTGCACTCCTTCGGCGCCGGATTTACTTACCAGTTCTCCTGGAGCCAAGCGCATTAGTTCTGTATCAAATTCTCCGTCTCCTGCGACCAAATTGGGATGATGAGTCATGGCACGGATAATGCGCTCCATATCCAAGTTGTTACCAGAGGCTAGCAGAGCATATAAAGACGCTATTTGAGCAAGTTGCATGTAATAGGTAGGTACGCCACAATCATCACGAGCGCTGATAAATTCTTCTGCCGGCATTCGTAGCAATTCTGCTATTTTGCTGACAATCAACTGCTGGATGGGGTGTTTGCGTTCCAAGTAGTTATTTAAAGGAAAATGGCGCTGTTGACAAACGGCTAACATCCCCGCATGTTTACCAGAGCAGTTGTATTGCAAACTACTTTTTTTACCTTCGGGAATCGGGCATTGAAGTAAGTTCGGATCGAGATCGGCACGCCAAAGTATATTAAACACTTGTCGTACCTGCTCGATTGTACCTTTGTGAGAAGATACGATAATTGCTAAGTCGCGATCGCTCAAATCATAACGTTCCAGTGTACCTGTGCTGGTGACAGCGAGTGCCTGAAATGGTTTGAGGGCTGAACGCACAAAAGTAGCAGTTTCCGCGTTTCCCGCAACGGATAACACCCGTCCCCGTTCATCGCAGACAACAGCTTGGACTATGTGCCTCGATTCAATAATGCCTTCCCGCAGCAACCTAACTTCAAGTGCTGCCGCTTGAGTTCGTTTTCCCCTTGTCATGGGTGAGAATATATCATTTTTTTGTCTTTTTTTCAGGAGTCCAAAGTCACGCATTCCATTGTCAATCTTTTGATTGACTGTTGACTTTTTGACACTCCTCGCGCTTTAGCGACGAGGATTCTTTAGAAGGAGATATCCACCGTTGGACATTGCTCGAACCACAACTCCCAAGACCGTAGTTACTCGAATCCCAGTGTCGTGCGACACGCAGTGCCAATTGCGCCTACTCTCTCCGATGCGAACACCATTGAGTCTACTTTTAATATTGTGCTTCACTCGCAAGACAGTATGAAGTTTGTGGGGGCTGGGTCTAGAGTGCAGCGCACCAAACAGACCATTTCGGGCTGTCGTCATTTAACTAGATGTCCCACCACCGGGAGTTTCACCCACCTTTAAGGTCAATGTGGCTATTCCTAATATTAAAGCATAAAACTGTAAAGCCGTGCTAGAAGCACTCTTGTTTCAAACCCAATTATTTCGATGAAAGTAAGTGCCAAATTATCGTACCAGCAACTAACAATCCCGCCAAGCAAAGACTCGTTATTTGTAAGCGACGAATAATCGGTTTAATTTCATAGCTGACGATTAAGCGATCGCGCATGAGGACAGATTCGGGTTTTGTCCAAGTTTGACCGTCGTACCAACCTGATTCTTCATAAAATATTACCGGACTGAACAGGCGTGAGCCTACATAAGACCAGCCCAAATACAGCCTTGTCAGTCCCAGAACTACCCCTACACTCGCTCCACCAGCTCCACACAGTAGAAACTGGGCAATATACTTATTTGGGGTAAAACTTGCTGCTGCAACTGGTGCTGCCACCACCCAAGATAAACCCCAAATCCAAACCATTTTCATGATATAATCGCGCCAACTTAAGGTGCAATCACGAAATAGCCAAGAAATTTTTAATTCTTCATACTCATTGAGCGGTTGCTGTTCACTAGGAACTGGGCAATTTGAAACTGAGGAATTAATCATGTTGGTTTACCCCCACCCTCCGAAGGTTTTGGATACTCTATCCGTTCCGCATGACCCCAAAACGCTTCTAAATTATAAAATTCGCGTTCTTTAGGCATCATCACATGAACAATCACTTCACCGTAATCGTGTAGCACCCAACTTCCCTCGGCTTTTCCTGCTGTCCGCAAGGGATTTCGTTGTAATTCCGTTTTGACTTTTTCTTCTATTGCGTCGGCGATCGCTCTTACTTGTACCCTTGAATAACCACTCATCATCACAAAGTAATCCGCCAAGTAAGATACGGATGCTACATGAAGCAATACAATATCACCTGCTTTGCGATCTGATGCCGCTTCGACGATAGTTTCCGCTAACTTTCTACTCATCTGGTCGTCAGTTGATGAGCTCTCGACCGCTTTCTTGGTTAAAAAGACAGATTGTAATGGAATTCCTTGGAAATAATCAGACATTAAACCTCAGGTGCTTTCTTTTTTGGCAACTTTTTTTACAATTCTTAATAAATACAAATTCATAGAATTGTAAATGTGCGAACTGGTTTTTTTTGAATACTAACAAAAAATCGATGTTTATGAAGTTGCGCTCTTTCTTGGCTTTGTTAATAATTTACCATCAGCGTCACTCTGAATAACGAAGTGTCGGCTGTTTGCTTTTCGATTTTTGCAAGAACCAATTGCGGGTAGCAATTGTGCGCTGATGAATCAGACAATGACTTTCGATTAAGAATTTTAAAGAATAATCGCAGTTTTTCCAGACAGCCCGGTCTATATTTTCTCGGCTAACGAGTCGTAAATTTTCTAATTCTGGGGTATCGCCGCGTCCTGGTTCCAGACTGTCTGCTAAAAACACGATACAGCTGAGGAGACTCATACTTGGTCTACCTAAAGTGTGATTGGCGATCGCTTGTAATACTTCTTCATCTTCTACGCCAAATGTATCTCTAGCGATAATAGCACTTACGTCTGCATGTAACAGATGGGGGGCGGCTTCCATCACTTCATCAACTTCTAAACCCTCAATACGAGCCATTGACAAGAGTTTTTGTGGCGGAAAATATTTTGCCAAATCGTGCATCAACCCTGATATAGCAGCTTTTGTGACATCTTGTTGATAATGAACAGCTAGCTCGGTTGCCATTTGCTCAACTCTGAGAATATGGTTGACTCTAGAAGGAGGCACATTTTCTGCTAACCAGGCGAGGACTTGTTCGCGCATAATAGCTATTACCACAAATTGAAGCTTTTGGCAAAAAAATGCTACTGATGAATGAATGTAAATAGCTTTTTGTATTAACGGCTGAAGCCGTTAAAATCCTTGCTATGAGCGGTAAACCGCTGACTACGAAGGAATACATTTTATGTTTAATTAATTATGTCCACTTACTTATAACTTTAAATTGGTTTAAATGAGCGATCGCCTAACTTTTTGTCATATACAGCAAATTTCACTCCTGAGGAGGTACATGCGTAAAACCCGCTCACCCGCTCCAAGACTACCAAGTGCTACGTCTCTACGTGTATTTAATCACAACGCAATCTGCTGTATCCCTATATTTTACACATTTAAACAGCCAGAAGCAGGAGCTAGTTTAAAACTATCTCCTGCTAATCTGCTTAAGCGTGAATCTTTATGGGGAGTGTCAAACTTGCTGTTTTGACACTACCGTAGATTCAATAACTGGAGTCTGTGCCTTGACTGAGTAACACAACGACTCATAATTATTTAAGGCTTGGTCAAACGAATATTGCTCAATCGCAAATTGGCGACTGTTATAACCGAGGGTTTTAACTTTTTCTGGATGTTGGTACAAGTCTAAAACTGCCGCTGCTAAAGCTTGGGAGTCTTCTGGAGTCACCACAACACCCCCGCCACTTTGTTTAATCGCTCTTGCTGCTGTACCATTATCAGGTACAGATGCGACTAACGCCCGACCGCTGGCAAGTAGCACTTGAATTTTTGATGGCATATTGAAGGATATAACATTTTTCTTTTGCACCACCAAACCGACATCAGCAGCTGCTAACATTTCTGGCAGCTTTTCGCGGGGTTGAAAAGGTAGCAGCAAAACGTTATCTGCACCGATATCTTGACATTCTTGTTGCAATCGCTGCAAACCTTTTGCCTCACCCACAATCACAAAAGCAATATCTGGAAGATCGCGCAAAGCCGCAGCAGCTTTCACAACAGTTTCTAAGCCTTGGGTGAGGGCAATATTTCCCGAATACAGCACGACAAATTTGCCATCTAGGTTGTGTGCCTTCCGAAAAGCGTTATTTTCTTTCGGTAAAGGGTGGATAAAATTAACATCAACCCAGTTAGGTATTTGCACAATTTTGTTAGCAGGTACACCTTTAGAACGCAAATTGTCTACAAAACCATCCGCGATGACGCTAATTTTTGTTGCAGTGCGGTAAGCAAATTTTTCTAAAGTGGCAAAAACCTGGATGAGAAATTTATTTTTGAGTAAACCGACGTGGACAGCGGCTTCTGGTAATATATCTTGAAGATTTAACACTACCGGGCAATCATGCAGCCATCCTAAAAGGGTAGTTGGGATGCAAACCGGTAAAGATGGTGAGGTGGAGAGAATTACATCTGGACTGAAGCCAAAGAGCGCGGGCAAAAAACTGGAGACAACGAAGCTAGCATCTAGCAACACTCGATCTAGCAAGTTCGGTTGGGGACGAATCCAAACATAACTGCGTTGAATTTGAACGCCATTTTTATATTCATTTACATATAACTTGCCCCGATAGCCTTCGTATATTTGACGTTCAGGGTAGTTAGGCATAGCAGTAACTACGCGTACTTCGTGCCCGCGTTTTACCAGTCCCTCTGCTAATTCAGTCATTAGAGGGGCAATGCCAATTGGTTCTGGATAGTAGTTGTACGAGTAAATTAAAATCCGCATAAAAAATTATTCAGAATGACCCCAGTTTTTTGTTCAATTAATCACAACACTTGCTAGCAAAATCGTTTCGCACTTGCGTAGCGCCTATGTTTTCATTTTGGCTTTTAAATCTATTAATGTCAGTGATTTTTCGTTGAAGATTGAGTAAAACTTGATAGCATGTGCTGAGTTAGTACGTGATGCTTTTTTGACTAATTAATTATTTTTTTGAGTATATATTTTTATTATTTATTTACGTAAAAACCGTATATTTATTAGTTTAATAGGACATGAGATACGGAAGACTTTGCGAAAAAGAGCAGTATTGCAACGGTTTTTAATCAATTTCTGACTAGAAAATTGAGATACTAAAAGTTAGAAAATATTGCAAGTTGTGTGCCAGCAGCTTTGCGTGGAGGTATTTTTAAAGAGAAAATAAATTGGTAATATCCAAGCCATCGCTTTGCGGGTTCTGTTGCTTAATTGCTAGGGTTTTTTTCAAAAAGACTATTGGGAGTATGAAAGTGATGTCTATTGACAAGTCCCTGGGCGTCTACGCACTCCTCTGGTGACAAACATTTATGTAAATATACTCAAAGAACTTTTAAAATTTTTCTTGTGGTACATGTTTTGCGTTTATACCCGTATAAACCAATACGCTTGGTGTTAAGGATTTTTGGTACTGATTTTTGACCTGTAGAGACGCGAAATTTCGCGTCTCTACACTCGGATTTTAGGCTTAACACCAAGCGTATTGCCGTATAAACGAGAATCCCGGTTTCTCAAAGAAACCGGGATTCAGAACATACCCTGTTTTATATGCATTGAAGAACAGCTCTGTTGTATCCAGTTTTTACCGAATTGAATCAAGCTGGAATGTTCTTCTAGTCAAAAGCAAAAAGTCATATTGCTCTAAGTTAAGGAGACAAAGATATGACTTTGGCGTGCTTTAATTAAAATTTCCCTTGCCCCTTTTTTGATTTTAGGGAAGCTAGACAGCACCACTATTTCTATTAAAGAGGACGGCTACCGTTTTGAAAATCAGTTTTAAATCGTACAGTAAGCTCCAGTTTTTTTGATACTGCAAATCTAAGCGAATTACATCCTCAAAACTACGTACAGCAGAGCGCCCATTTACTTGCCATTCTCCTGTCATACCAGGTTTAACATCCAAACGTTGCCACTCCGGTACTTCATAGCGTTCCACCTCATCAGGTGTGGGTGGTCTAGTGCCAACTAAACTCATTTCTCCGATTAAGACGTTCCAAAATTGGGGCAGTTCATCCAAACTGGTTCGTCGCAAAAAGCGTCCTACCCGTGTAATTCTTGGGTCGTTGTCATTTTTAAAGAAAGCACCTTCGACTTGGTTTTTGACTTGAGCCTTCTTTGCTTCTGCATCGACACACATCGAGCGGAATTTCCAAATCTGAAAACGTTTACCCATCCAACCACAGCGGGTTTGCTTAAATAAAATCGGACCGGGATCGTTGATTTGAATTGCGATCGCTATGGGAATAAATAAAACTGCCGTAATTACCAAACCTACCAATGACCCGATAACATCTATAACTCGTTTCATCCAAGAGCGCACGCTCAGATGAGTAGTTGGTAACTGCTCACCCAACTTTTGGGGTTGTCTTGGGGGTGTGTCTCCAAGAGACTCAATCGAAAAAACCTGATCCAGTCCTGTGAGGTTAAGCACTGCCATTACCTGAGGGGTAACATTTTGCAGTGTCAGAGCAATTCCTTTTTCCTGAGCGGTTTTCAAATTACTGACGAGGGCACCTAAACCACTACTGTCCATAAAAGTAGTTTGGTGGAAGTCAATAATTATTTGCTTGGGATGGGAATTTGCCTCGATTAAATCTTGACAGGTTTGCTTAAAGGTTACAGCCTCAAGCACGCTCAACCGTGCGGGTACCTGCACTATAGCCGTGTCGTTTAGGGAAGTAACCGGAAAATCCACCTCTTTGGGTTGGCTAGTCATGAAGCTCTGCACTTTCGTTGCCTTATAAATGTAATCTGCCAAACACTGTTTTTTCAAGAGCAAATAACTTAACTATTGTGTTTAACCAATAGGAATTAAAGTTAATTGCTAGTAGCAGGAGTGTGAAATTGAATATCGTCTGCGACGATTAACTACTTAACAAGAAGCTAAAAAACATCCTTGTTGTTGTGTCGGCGCGACGAGTACGCGTTGCTATCATCGAATGACTACTAATACTGTTACACTAACCGCACCCCTGGTCGAGGTCATTTGTTGCCATTCAAGGAGAAGGACTGAATGTGGGAACACATCAAATTTTTGTTCGGTTTACTCTTTGTGATTGGCGCTGTCACTTTAGGACTTGCGCTCACACTTGGAATGCACCATCGAGTTGTAGGATAGATTGATCGCCTGAATTACGTGATGAGTAAAATTCCTTCGTACCTCTCTCACTACCCATTTTAATAGAATGGCTTGAATAGAAACGATATTAGTTGTCAAAAATTACTCCTAACCCTTCGTGTTCGGCAGTCGCTGTTGTTGCACTGCCGTGTGGAAACCCGCTGTTCTGCGCGCTGCCTCACCACGCTTCCACTATCCACTAACACCAAAGAATTTTATAAAGCTATCATCAAGCAAAAAAATAAATTTGATGAATTTATTGCGTAAAAATCAGTACATAGTTTTACGGTTAACCTCTTCTTAATACGAAAATCAGATGCTGACAAAGGTGATTATTTGGGTTTTAGCGGTGACGAAAGCAAAATATTGGCTTTTGGTATTAAGCTGTTGGGCGATCGCTATTGCAGCTAGTATTACGGGGTATGCAACATCTGCCTACGGTCTTTCTGTTACCAATACTCTGACAATTCCTGGTGAGACTACGGATTTATATTCTTTTGAGGGTAATGGTGCTAACGCCAACCGTTTGGGATTTTTCTTGGATCTCTACACCGCGATCGCTACCAGAACATTTATGACGATCGCGGTTCTGGTGGGGGTGTAATTGACTATTAGCACGGGAGCAACTGGCAGATATATCTTTTGTTGTCGATCTTCAATAGTCTTGAGTCAAGAGTCACGGATTCGGTGATTTTTTGGATTGTTGAATGCGTGAAGATCGACAACCTCTAACTGTCTCCCCTACATTCCTCCATCATCAATAGTCTTAGATTTAGATTTTGCCTTATTAGCGCTGCGTTTGAGTGCAGAGAGGCGTCCTTCGTATTTGGCACGTTGGCGTTTGCTGGGAGTGCTGTCAACCAAAGTTTTTAAGGCGCTACCGAGACTTTTGTAGGCATTGGGCAGACTATAACCAAAGCGAGTTGCCAGTGCGATCGCTTTTTCATCTGCGTCGATCAGTTCTCTTATTTGCTTTTCGCCATTATTCTTTTGATATAATCGCCAGCCAGAAACGCCACACAAAGCCATAGCTAACACCAGCAGCAATCCATCCTGCACCCACAATTCACCGACAGCACCTCCTAAACCAATCGCTAGAGCCGCCATTTCCCATCCATCTTTGGGGATTGTGTCATTTTGCACGCGGGCGACTTCGTGCCAAAAAAGTAGGTTACGCTGATCCATTGCGAGGGCATCCCACTTCACCAGGTCAATTTGGATTTCTACCTGGTCTTTGCCAATTTCTTCGCAGCGGACCAGGGGTGGATTAACCTCAGTTGTGCCTTCAACCGTTACCCAGCTCTGCAATTCTGGCGGTAGTAAGTTTTTCAACCGCCGAAGTTCACTCATTTCCGCTTTGGCAGAGGAGGTTGCATAGGATGTCATAAAATCCAGCCCTAGAAAAATTCAGTATATAGTGAGGGTATCACTTTGGAGTATAGCTATAAAGAGTGATAATTCGCCTCACTCGTTAGGTAAACTTCCGCGTTTTTTCCGTGCTTCCATTGCCTTCTCCAGAAGGTCAAGCAATCCTGGAGCTTCTTGTTGAATACTCAGCAATAGTCTTTCCCCAAGTTCCACATTCCCAGGATCTTGACCTGTTACCATCACCTCTAACAGACGCGGGATGGCAACGCTATCGACAATTTGAATTAAACCCGAAAGACAACGTTTAAATTGTTTTTCGGTAAGAATTGAGTCTTCTAAAGGAAACTCAATAATCGCTCGGATTTCGCCATCAGATGGGTCATACTCCCATTGAAGCATTTTCGTTTCCCAAGAAATGGCAAGCATCGTCTGGAGGATAGCTCCTTTATAAGGATGGTCTTTGACTCCCTGAAGAACTTGAGGGGCAAATACCCGGAAAAATTTTCCCTCTTCATCCAACTGGACAACAATCAGAAAATCCTCTAAATTTTCAGCTTCCACACCTGTGATAATACGGTCTTCTTCGTCATCAAAACGGTAATCCCAACCAAGTTTGTCTAGGTATTTGGCAATCTGTTGCAGATTAGCTCCCATAAAAGCCTCACAACGAACGGTGGAGCGGCTGTCACCAGACCTAGTTTAACTTGGCTTTGGTAACGCCATAACATCATAAGGAGAAGGGGGAAAGGGAAAATGCTGCTTTTTACTCTTTGCTAGAGCTTTTGAGATAATCGTAATCAGATTATCCGTCCAACAACAGATTTTAGTAAGTTGTGGTTGTTACTTAAAATAGAACGAATTCTGTATAAATAAATATGTCTGACTATTCGACCATAACAGCAGCCATCATCCACCAAGCTAAAAAGCTTGAGAATACTTTACCAATAAAAAACGAAGCTTGCCGCCCAAAATTCTTTTTTCACCCTGAACCTACTCCAAAAATTTGCCTTTTCTTCCACGGATTTACTGCGGGTCCTTATCAGTTTGAACCGCTAGGAAAAGCGTTATTTGAAGCCGGTTATAATGTTTTAGTTCCATTGCAGCCCGGTCATGGAGTTGCCGGAAAATGGGACAAGGATAATCCACCTCCTTTGCCAAGTGAAATTGAAATTTATCAACAATTTGCGCTTTCTTGGTTGGAAGTTGCTCAAAAGTTAGGAGATAAAGTAATAGTTGGCGGATTATCTACTGGAGGTAATTTAGCAGCTTGGTTAGCACTTGAACGTCCTCAACAAATTGAAAGAAGTTTATTATTTGCGCCATCGCTTAGAAGTAATAATGCGATAGTAGATTTTTTAATAGAAGTGCTGCCTATTTATTATGAATGGCTAAATAAAGATAATTCCGGTAACTTTGGTTATGATGGCTTTTTGATTCCATCATTTAGAATATTTTTAGATATGGGGAAAGAGATTCTTGAGCGCGTGGAAAAAGAGCCAACAGTGCCGATGTTTGTGACTTATAGTGAAAGCGATCGCGCTATCAATCACCATGAAATAGAGATTTTATTTGAAGCTCTATTAAAACAGCAACCCAAGTCATGGTATCACCGCTTTGATAAAAGTCTAGAAATTCCCCACACGATGATGACTAAAGCCGAGGGTAATAAATATCAAGACTTGCTGATTACTTTGGCTAAAGCTTATGTAGAGAGCAATATAACTTGGGATGAATTGATAAAAATTGGTTATCAGATATTGCAAGGAAAAACTTTTGAGGCTGCTGTGAATGAATTAGATTTAGTTGATCGAGTTACTCCAGATTTATCAGTTTTACTGGCAGTGATGGATGATAAAATGATTATTGATAGTTATAAGTGAATATCTGACACGAGTGTATGACAATGCACGCAAATCGCCCTCAGACTGGAAGTCTGGGGCTATACGAACAAAGTCCGCCTACGCGGACTTCATACTTCAGCTTTACATGATAAATTAGTTGCCAATCATGGCGAGCAACTGCACAAAAGCGAGTTTATAAAATTTGGATTGAAGCGGTGCTGCGGGGAACTAAGTAAATGGCAAATAGCTGCTCTGAAGCCTCTGCTAACTGTAAAAGTTCACGCAAGTTTTCACTATGAGCTATTAAGCCATTTGCATTGTAAGCAACATATTGATTTTTATATAAATCTAACAACATTTGGCGGTTTTGGTTGAGCCAAATCAGGATCTCGCGGCTTTCATTTTGGGAAGGTGTTTTACTCATACTCATCTAAATCAACATAAATTAGGTTTCTTTTGTCTACATTTTCCATAGCTTTAAGCAAATGTTTTTTGTTAGTTTCTGATTTCATCAGATAGGTAGTTTCATCTTCTTCAGTTGCTGGCTCAATCAGCACATCGGATTCTACTACTGTTCCTTCTGGTAGTTCGGTTGCAGATAGCTCGATTTTGCCAACTTTTCCGACAATAGCATTTTGTTTAATTCCACTAAGCATAAGTCTTATTTCCTCTCATTTTTACTTTGGAGTGTTCCAAAAAATAAATGATCCAAAACTCGTCATTGCGAGGGAAACGAAGTGTAGAGAAGCAATCTCAATATCTTGCGATTGCTTCATTCCGCTACGCTCCATTCGCTGCGGACAATTGGGCACTTTTTTACTTGGAGTACTCTTGATAAATTAACCAATACCACCCTATTGTAACTCTATCTAAATGCTCTCAATTTCAGGCGATCGCTCTCTTCCTCCTCTTTGCATTCTTCTCCTCTCAAAGAAGGCAGTTCGTAAAAAATCCCAACGCAAATTCATAAAATATCATTAATCCTCTGGAGGATGCCAACCAGCAAGCACCCAATAACTGCGAACTTCTAAGGCATCCGGGTCATCACTTAAATGTAAAACTGCAACAGAAGCGCGACCAGTTGGTGTTTTCCCAACAATACGCAATCCATCTTCAGTCCAGCAAAAATGTTCAGACCAAACTTAGTTACGCGGGTTAAAGAGTTTTACCGCTTCCCTCGTCTCCAGGTCAATTCCTATAGTTTTATCGCTTTTGTAGCCATTACAAAGTGGGCAAGCTAACCATAAGTTCGATTCATCATTGCTGCCACCTTTAGAAATCGGGATAATGTGTTCAATCTCCAAACGTGCTATCACCAAACGTTGAGGACTCAAGCAATAACCACAACGGTTTCTAGCAGCAGTGCGGACACGACGGTCTATCTCTACAGGGATGTAACTTCGAGCCATTGCTGTTAAGTTAGAGCCGATTTCAAGCCACGCTCAACAGCTACTTTTAAGGCTCTCGCTTTACGTACCAAACCTTTTCGGTAGACTTGCATCAGTTCATCTAATTGTCTAACTTCTGCTTCATTAAGCTGTCCATCTTGGTTACGCGCTAAAAGGTCACTAAAAACCTCTTGCTGCTCAGTTTCCATCTGCATGTCGCACAAAGCCAAAACCTGCTCATTAGGTAATGACTCTATAGGTAATTCGGTAATGGCACGGTCAATAAATTCTAGTAATACATCTTCAAGTCGCTGATGTGTGAAAGCAGCGATTTCCTTTCCTCTTTGTGCCAGCGTCTCAGGAAGTTGAAGGGTGACAATTTCAGCCATTTGCTACCACATAAGCCTTTTACTTTCGATTATATCCAAATTTGGATGTAGTCGGTCGCAGTAGTATGCGGCTCCTTACATAATCTAAACCGAGAATAACTGAATTGTTAGATACTGGCAGCACTTTGGGAATACTGAGTGAGGTGCAGGTAATTAGTGCGCTGCTCGGAATTTAGCAACTAAAAGAGGATTATGGACAGAGTTACAGCAACCCCTGTTCAATTCCTGAGTGGATTGAACAGGGGTTGAAAAGTCAAACCTACGAACGTGTTGGAGGTGTTATTCGTGATTCCCAAACAAAGCACATAGTTGCTATGTTACGTGAAGCAGCACCTAATGTGACTCAAGCCTCAACAATACTTTCTCAATTTGGTTCAGCTGCAAGTATTCTCAATCTTGGTGTCTCCGTAATAGGATTTGCCTTGGTAATCAAACGCTTAGAGGAAATTGAACAGCGTCTCAAACTTGTAGAAAAAGACCTAAAGCAGCTTAATCGTAAATTTGACATTTCTGTATACGCTAATTTTCGTGCTGCTCTTGATTTAGCGCGTGATGCTTTTACAATGACTAAACCTGAAAATCGCGTCAACATGGCAAATTTAGCTATTAACAGATTTTTGGAAGCTCAACATACTTATGTTGGTTATCTTGAAACAGCATTAGAAGAAAATATTCAAGTTGCTGATGAGGATATTTCATTTTTGTTAACGTCTGTAATTAGACCGCGTTGCTATGTTGCAAAGGAATATCTTGCGTCATTATTTTTAACGTATGTAGCTAGAGCGCGTTGCTATTTAGAATTAGAAGAAATTGAAACTGCACATCGTTGTCTACAAGAAGGTGCAGAAGTTCTTCGTCCTTATGTTGGACACTTTAGCGGACATGTAATGGTATCCAATCAAAAATCTTATGAACAAGCTCAACATAAAATGACGGGAGGGATGTTTCAAGAGGGCTTCCGACAGACATATTTGCCCTTTTTGCCACCCTCCAATGATACTTTAGAATGCTGTGCTAAGGGCGTTGTAGCAATTATTAAACAACCTGAACGAAAACGTGCAGCTATGGAAAAAGCTCTGTCCATGTGGGAAACCAATCGCCGTTTTGAAGCATATCAAGCCGAAATTCAAGCGATCGCCCAACTAAAAATTAGCTTTCACGAATGGCTGAAATTAACTCCTTCTGAGGCAAAACCCGACAGCGCCGAATTGATGTATATCATCCCATCCAAACCTCTACAACTACAACTATCGAGTTGACACTTGGCTATTTCTCTACAAAAAGATGCAGTTGAGTCTTAGTTATGTTTCAACTGCAACTTTTTTCATATTCATCTATTTCTCGATATTTAGGAATAGATTTACCTGTCACCATAGAATAAAGAACATCTGGATCTAAATCTGCGCCATTATTCCAGTGAATTGTCCCCCATTCAGAGTTAACTTTAACTGTTCTAAAATAGTCTAAATCTTTTAAAGGTTCAAAAACTCCGGTAAATTCGATTAATTCGTTAACATTAATAATACCTTTTTGTCCATCTTCAAACTTTAGATAAAGTTGATAATTATCTTGGGGAATAACTTCTATAATGTCTTTTAACATAATTTACTTTAATGGTTCAATATTCTCCCTTATGACTGGATTAAGACTTACGCAAAAATACCAAAAAACGAACCGCTAAGGGCGCGTCATCGTCTATAAATAATGATATTTGCAAGACAGAATAGTCAATAAATCTTCTTCTACTTTGTAAACTAATCTATGTTCATCTGTAATACGCCTTGACCAGTAACCTTGTAATTCATATTTTAATGGCTCTGGTTTCCCTATGCCTGAAAAGGGTTCTCTTTGTATATCTCTAATCAGTTCCAATATTTTTTTGAAAACTTTTTTGTCTTCTGTCGCCCATTGACCTAGTTGTTCAAATGCTTCTGGTTCAAATGCGACTTTTTTCATACTCATCTAAATCAACGTAAATTAGGTTTCCTTTGTCTACATTCTCCATAGCTTTAAGCAGATGTTTTTTGTTAGCTTCTGATTTCATCAGATAGGTAGTATCATCTTCTTCAGTTTGTGGCTCAACTAGCACAATGACTTCTACTACTGTTCCTTCTGCTAGTTCCGTTGCACATAACTCAATTTTGCCATCTTTTCCGACAATAGCCTTTTGTTTAATTCCACTCAACATAATTCCTATTTACTCCCATTTTTACCACCTTATTGTAACTGTATCTGACTGAGAAGAGATTTGAGCGATCGCTCCCTTCTCTTCTCTTGGCGTCCTTGGCACCTTGGCGGTTCGTAAAAAAAAGGTGCGTTACGCGATCGCGCTAACACACCCTACAAAATTTCTCTGAGGCTAAGGTTAAACCTTAGCGTCTTCCCTCACCAACTTATCCCAACCCAAATCCTTCAAATTGTTATTTCGACGCAACGGACGAGTCACCAACTCCAAAATATCCCGCGCATTCGTAAAGCCGTGAATTTGAGCAAAAGTGAACTCCACAGACCACTTAGTATTAATCCCCCGTGCTTCCAACGGGTTAGCGTGAGCCATACCAGTAATCACCAAATCAGGCTTCAACTCATAAATCCGCTGAAGCTGATTGTAATTATCCGGCTTCTCGACAATAGAAGGCAGGGGTGAACCCATTTCCTTACAAGTTTTCTCCAACAAAATCAACTCAGCAGCTTGATAGCGCTTATCCATATAAGGGATACCAATTTCCTGAACAGTCATCCCGCAACGCACCAGGAACCGCGCTAGAGAGACTTCCAGCAAGTTATCACCCATGAAAAATACAGACTTGCCGCGAATCAGTTGAAGGTAATCTTCCAAACCTTCCCAAATTTGTGCTTCCCGCTCATCCAAACCTTTCGGAGTAATACCAAACACCGAGCAGATTTTCTCAATCCAAGCGCGAGTACCATCGGGTCCAATGGGGAAAGGTGAGCCAATTAGCTTACATTTGCGACGACGCATCAAAGTGGTAGCAGTACGGCTGAGAAAAGGATTGACACCAGAGACATAATACCCTTCTTCCAGGACAGGCAATTCAGTAAAGCGCTTCGCAGGCAACCAACCGGAAACTTTTATACCTTGTCTCTTCAGTTCCAAAGTTAACTGAGTTACAACCGGATCGGGGAGAGAACCAAATAAAACCAAAGGTGGATGATCTGCGTACTCAGATTCGTCTTGGGCTACTTCTTCTTTCTTTTTACCGAAGTTGAGTAATTTAGCGATCGCATTCCGCTCATTTTTCTCTGTTTCCGCCACCGGAGACTTATCTGGACAACGATTAGCCATCGCAGCTAAGACGGTGTCTTCTCCTTGAGTAAAGGCGTAATCTAGACCGTTAGCACGCGCTACGACAATCGGGATACCAATTTCCGATTCTAGCTTAGGAGCCAAACCTTCCAAGTCAGTTTTGATGATTTCCGTGGTGCAAGTGCCAATCCAGACAATTACACTCGGATTGCGATCGCGTTTAATTTGCAAGCACAACCGCTTTAACTCTTCATAATCATTCAACTGTGCGGAAATATCTCCTTCTTCCAACTCAGCCATTGCATAGCGGGGTTCTGCAAAAATCATCACCCCCATCGCGTTTTGTAAGAAGTAGCCACAAGTCTTTGTCCCAATCACCAAAAAGAAACTATCTTCAATTTTTTGGTATAGCCACGCTACGCAGCTAATCGGGCAAAACGTATGATAATTACCAGTTTCACACTCAAAATTTAAAGCTGATGGTTCTTGAGTAGCAGTCATTTTATTATTTACTCCCCGTGGTATTTAAAGTTAGGAGTTAGGAGTTAGGAGTTAGGAGTTAGGAGTTAGGAGTTAGGAGTTAGGAGTTAGGAGTTATCTAGAGACGCGATGTTCCTCGCGTCTTTACGGGAGTTATGAGTTATGAATTACGACAAGTTTTTATTCCTTATTCCTAACTCCTCACTCCTCACTCCTCACTCCTCACTCTTTACCCCTAACTTTGTAATTACGCGTTGGGGAAAAGCCGAGCAATTTCCGAGTCGTCAAAAATGCCAGATGGCAAATCTTCCCCTGAGACTGATTTTTCTTCACTCCAGACATCAGACAACACGTCGCTAAAGGCATTTTCGTCTGGTGTATCCAAATCATCCAGCATGTTTTGCCCCAAGTTTGCTGATGGTGCAGTTGCTGCGGAGATTTTGCTGTCGCTATCCTTCAAGTCATCAAAGGAAATATCGCCAAAATCATCAACAGATTCCATGCTGGGTGTTTGGTTTGAGTTTTGTCCGTTGCTGAAGGAAATATCGCCAAATCCATTTTCAGATTCATTCGGCACTGGCATTTCAGCTATTTTACCTAGGGACATTTGGCTAAACTCATCTGGGATCAGCATTTCTTGATGAGAATCTACCATCACGAACTCGTGAATAATCGCCTCTTCCCCAAAGCCATTTACATTGTGAATCGTCAAGGTTTCATCATGAGGCTTTCCCTGAATGACTCCTTCTGATTCCATATCTTCTTCTACTTTGGGCATGACGTGGTTGCCCAAAGCCATATCAGGATCGAAATGCAAATCCAGCACTTCTACCAAAGTATCTGCGTCTGGATTCAATTTCGCAAAAGGCAGCATTAACTGCGCTAACTTCGGTTCTAGCGCGTTAACGACTCCCAGGATGAGGTAAGACGGTGGTCGCTTTCCACCATCGGGGGTGTAAACCGATTCTACCTGCATGTGGAGGGTAATCCAGTCACGATTCGCCTGGAAAAATTGCAACCACTTTTGTCTTAAAGAATCTGTAAAGCTGTAAAAGAAAGCCATATTGTCCCCCATCCTGAGAAAATAGATGATTTATACAATCATCAAGTCTAATTGCTCTTCCGGATTAGTAACCTGGGGTTTACTCGGATTTAAGTAAAAATCAGACAACAAAGAGAACAATTCCCGGTCTGGAGTGTCGGTAGGTACAACACCTTCTGGACGCGCTAAAATTTGGTCGGCGATGCTGAGGTAGTAATCGCAAACGTAGTTCAGAGAAGGATCGTTCTCTGCCATTTCAAATAAAGTCTTGCCTTTGACGCGAGAAACACGGATGTCTTCTATCAAAGGTAATACTTCCAGTACTGGCATGGGTACTGCTTCTATGTATTTCTCGATCAAGTCGCGTTTGGAAGTGCGATTACCAATTAAACCAGCTAAACGCAATGGGTGAGTACGTGCTTTTTCGCGTACTGAAGCTGCAATGCGGTTTGCGGCAAATAAAGCATCAAAGCCGTTATCGGTAACAATCAAGCAGTAATCAGCATAGTTGAGAGGTGCTGCAAAACCACCACATACAACGTCACCGAGAACGTCAAATAAAATCACATCGTACTCATCAAAGGCGTTGAGTTCTTTCAGTAATTTTACGGTTTCGCCGACTACGTAACCGCCACAT
The DNA here is from genome assembly GCF_025753815.1 of Plectonema radiosum NIES-515. Classification (GTDB taxonomy): domain Bacteria; phylum Cyanobacteriota; class Cyanobacteriia; order Cyanobacteriales; family Nostocaceae; genus Hassallia; species Hassallia radiosum_A. Next base: position 40,307 of record NZ_JAOWRF010000105.1, read on the forward strand.
CCTGCACCAGCAGGTGGACCGCCGGCTTCAACACAATCGACACCACCGTAACCTTTGTAGATTACATCTTCGGGCCAGACATCTTCGTAGTGATAGTCTTTTTCTTGCAGGGTGTCGATAATTGTCGGAATCAAAAACCCGGTCAAGGTAAAAGTACTGTCGTGTTTTGGGTCACACCCTATTTGGAGAACTTTCTTCCCGCGTCTGGCTAGGGCTACGGAGATGTTACAGCTAGTTGTGGATTTACCGATACCACCTTTTCCGTAAACTGCTAATTTCACTTTTGTCTGCCTCTTATAGTTTCTTTTCAAACTCTTGGCTAAAACATTTGCCTTCACCTAGCCGCACAAGGCGCGATGTGTGAGGTCTTCGTCATTATTATCTAAATCGAATGTAAAAGAAAGTGGCGGTGAATCTGTCATAGGGTTATATTAGGCAGATTTTGTCTTAAACAATCACATTTGGCTTTTAATTCACTATAAAACTATACAAAGCCTCAAAAAAGTAAAATTTAATATTTTTGGTATTTAATTAATTAAAATTAGTGACAAAACACAAAAAGCTTAATTGCCTTTTTCAATGGATTTCATCGAAGTAAGTGATTGTCAATGGCAATTTTAGTTATGAGTGCTTGCTCAGAGAGGCTGAAGTACTGACAGCAAAGGCTGTGGAAGCCAGATTGGTTGGGATAAACTCAGCTTTCAGCCTGGGAAATCCAGGTTTTTATGCCGAAAATGCAAATAAAGTTACTTTTGTCAATCACAATAAATGGGTAATTGGCTGGGAAAGCAAGATTAGGCGATCGCTATTTTTGACTGATTTCTAGTTTTTTGTAAAAAATTATTAATTTACGGAATATTGGTTAAATTTTATTAAATACCTTGCACTAACCCCCCGCAGGCTATAAGCCGAGGCTAAATTTACAAAGTCCACCTGCGTGGACTAACACAAAATCAAAGATTTTTAAGGCTGGGTCGGCAAGCTTTATATAATTAGTCCTACTCTTATATTCATGTGATGAGTTTGTAGTTTGTGCTTTAGCGCTAAAGCACAAACTACAAGGTGTAATATGCAGAGTTAGGATACATCCTCGGATACTGCCCTTATTTCTTGTAATGTTTGCCAGCCTGCTTGCCACTGAGAATTATCTTGTAATAATTTGGCATTGAGCCAGAAGCGAACATTGGGGTCACAAGCAGCAACCATCTCAGCATAAACCCACTTAGCCTGATTTTTGCGATTCACAACTTGAAAGTGTCGCCAACCATCTACTTTTTGCTGCGCTGTCCATTTAGAACCGACTAAGTAAGGAAATTTTGGTTTTTTAGGCATTGTCAATGGTCAATGGTCAATGGTCAATGGTCAATGGTAATTGGTAATTCCCCCTTGTCTCCCTTGTCTCCCTTGTCCCCTTGTCCCCTTGTCTCCCTTGTCTCCCTTGTCTCCCTTGTCCCCTTGTCCCCAAGTCGTCCCCCTGCCCTCATCCTCTCATCCCCCACCGGTAAAGGTATCACAAACGACTTCACCATTTTCTTCAACGCAGAGGGAAAACGATTTAATATGGAGCCAACAACTCCTGATCTGATTGTTAATTTTGCGCCTTTTTTTAGATAAGCGTTGCCGGACAACTTCGTTAGGACAGAGAATTTCTAGAGTACCTGTGCCATCTTCGTGGTTTACAATGCGAAATCGGCAATCTTGCAACATTGCCCGACTGCTGCTGTCGAAAAACCGCTTAAAGCGCTGTAGCAATTCACCTTCGTTCATTTCGCTGACGCGCTTTTGGAAGATGAAATCTTCTTCCTCAAATTCAAAGTCATCATCCTCAAAGTCGTGGGGGTCAATCATAAGATTATGGTAACTTTTTGTGTGTCGGGAGCAGGGGGAG
>NZ_JAOWRF010000182.1 GCF_025753815.1 Plectonema radiosum NIES-515
CAATTTTGTTGAGGGGAAAAGGGACTCATGTATGGAAATAAAGCCCCAACCTTGATCTGGGTCGGTTTCCGTCCCGTTGACGTTTGTAAGAAGAGTTATTTGAATACGTATATTATATTTTTCTTCTCCCTTTCCCTTTTCCCCTCTTCAAATCTCCATTCCCCAGTCCATTCATACTCGCGGGAAAGATGCAGCTGCTGCGATCGCACCGGTTTGCAAACGCTCTAAATCTGTTTGTACCATTTTCTGTACAAGTTCTTCAAAGCTGACTTGGGGTAGCCAGCCGAGTTTATTTTTAGCTTTAGTTGGGTTGGCAACTAGTTGAAAATGCTCATCCGGGCGCAGTAAATCGGTGTTAATGACTACATGGCTCGTCCAATCTAGATCAACACACTCAAAAGCTGCGCTAACTAATTCCCTAACACTGTGCAGCTTACCTGTGCCAATCACGTATTCTTCTGGCTCGTCAACTTGTAACATCCGCCACATGGCTTCGACGTGATCGCCGGCAAAGCCCCAATCGCGCTTGGCATCTAAGTTGCCTATTTCCAAGGTTTTAGTTAAACCCAATTTAATCGATGCTGCCGCTAAGGAAATTTTGCGCGGCACAAATTGAGGTGCGCGTAAAGGAGATTCGTGGTTATATAAAATTCCACTACAAGCAAATAGACCATAGCGCTGTCGATGATGTACCATTGTCCAGTGCGCGTGCAATTTTGCTGCCGCATAGGGATTTTTCGGACGAAAGGGAGTTTCTTCATCTTGAGGCGATCTGTCTACATCCCCAAACATTTCCGAACTGCTTGCCTGATAAAATCGCGTAGACAAACCAACCTGCCTCACTGCTTCTAATAGCCTGGTAGCAGTACCAGTAATCAAATCGAGGGTTCCCAGAGGATCGTTCCAAGAATCGGGTACAAAGCTGGGAGCGGCTAAATTATAAATTTCTTGGGGACGCAGTTGTTCTACTGCTGTCAACAGTGACAGAGTATCTCTTAAGTCAACAGTGTAAATTTCTACCTGGTGTACCAAGGTTCCCAGTTTTGCCAAATTTGGTTGTCGATGGGGAGGTACTAACCCCACAACTCGATAACCTTGATTAAGCAGCAAGTGGCTGAGATAGTAGCCATCTTGACCAGTAATTCCTGTAATTAAGGCTGTTTTAGTCATATTTTTTTTTATCCTTTCTATCTCTTTGGGCACTCTTCTGGCATGAGAATACTCTCATTGACTTGGAGTAATGAATCACAAAGCGCTTTGCTGGCGCCTGTTTTTACAACTCGAAAGTCATCATGAAGCTTCTTTATAAAGGTTTCAAAACTGCTGGAAATTATAGTCACTCAAGCAGTTTTTGACCCAAAAGAGTTTCTCGCAGCCAAATCCTAACAAAGGAGTGACTACAACTCGAATGCTGTCTTTACGGTATTCAGTATTTTTTTTTATACAGAATTGAATACCTTCCAAGTTCTGTGGTTGAGGAACCAAAGCGAGTCTCTGGTGCTGCTCATGTCACAGAACTTGTGGTATTGTCTCTATCCTCTAGCTACGGGGGCAAGCTTTGTAGCTTTTACGGTAGAACCAATGCACGAGTTATTAACGATGTTTTTTACCTTCTGACGGAAAGATTTAAAATTGTCCACTGAAGGGACGCACTTAAATTTTCCGTTACTTTGCACTTTGAAGTGCCAACCAAGGAAGTCAAAACCATCTATCGCAGCGGTTATTTTGGTTCGGTGTGGTCAGGTAAGGAGTCACGCATGAATCTTGCGGATAGGACTTTCACCTATATCAATCTGAGAGTTAGGTGTCTAGATGTCTCTAGATTTCACCCTCTAAGTTATGTACGGACTGATTACCGTGATTCACTTAGAAACGAATCGCACATCAAAAATCTGGGGAGGCTGTCAAACTTTCCCCAGGCTCTATCCCTTCTGATGGTGTCTTATTATTTTTGATACATTATACTTGTATGTATCAAAAGATAGGTAAAGCGCTATGACTAAGCCAACTAGAGATAAAGCACATTTTGACGATTGGTTCGGAGAAGCTATTGGCGATTTAAACCTAAGGGAAGGTTACGAATCGTACACTACTGAGAACATAGAAAAAGTTTACTGGAAAAAAATTTGGGAAGTTTACGACAAAATGCAAGCCACCCCAATGGATGAATACGGTCAAGAATATGCCACTGACGAACTTAAGTCAATCATCCTAGAAGCACACGGGAAAGACGAGTCAGACCACCTACAAGCTGAACTCATGGAACATTATATGAATAGTGGTAACTACGACTAAAAAATTCAACCTAAACAGGACTTACGCAACTGGCACATTTATCTGAAAACTGTCACATTGAATTAATTTGGCTCTAAGGTTTATAAATCAATGCTTACAAGCATTTCCCTCAAATTTAAATATATGTGCAAGTTGACGTTATATTGTGACGGTTGCGTAAGTCCTACTAAATGATGACTAAGCCTGTACCAGTTGCGGGTTTTTATTTTAGTTAATCAGTCTCTTTTTAGTGCGTTTTCCCAGATAGCGTGCTAGCATAACAGGAAATTAACTTTTCCCTCGTTATGGAAAACCGAATTAACAAACGCACCCATAGCGATTACACCCAAAGCGCCGCTTATCTTCCTAAACAACTGGTTAAAAATTTCAAGCAACTCTCAATTGAATTAGGTGTTGGACATAGCGAAGCGGTCGAAGAGGCTATAAGAATGTGGTGTGATGCTGCGATTACAAAAGTAAATCAACGTTAATGAGAAATTCGCGGTATCCGACTTCTGAACAAAACCTGACTTGTTTCATCCTCAGCCAAAATCTAACAACGTTGCTACTAGCCATCTTCATCGTCAGACTCGATGAACGAACGGGAAATATTTATATTTTGGCTGGTGAAGAAACAGGGATTGTAATTACCCGTAATGGTAAGTGGAGATACGACGAATGAGTAAGCTTGACTTTGTGACAATGAGTAAGTCCGAGCTAAAACGCTATCTGGTAGAGCATCGCAACGATACAGAAGCGTTTTACGCACTAATGGACAAAATTAATGCAGAACCAAATCAAAAGTTTTACAGCGTAGATGAAGCATCGGTACTACAGGAACTAATAGAAGCAAAACGACACACAAAAGAAAATCTGTGAAAATCAACAGGCACGGACGCGCCAAAATTCTCACGCATTCAGAGATACAGCTAGTTTTTAGCAACGGACTAGCGTCAGAGCGTGATAAAACCTTGTTTGGCGTGTGCCTATTTGGTGCCTGTAGAATCTGTAGAACTGTTGCATAAATATTTTGTGGTATGATTAATGGTTATTTTAATTTCAATGTTTGGCAATTAAAATAGTAAGAGTTGATCATTTTTTTCGAGCAAGTATTATAAGCGCGATCGCTAACTAAAAAATGGCAGCAAACATCCTTTTTATAAACTGTCCGACAGACCGCAGATTCTGAAAGCCCCCAGTCTAATCCAATATGATAATAAGTTCGATATTCTCACCAATATTGAAGAACCATTAAAACTTGCTCTTCAATAATTAATTTAGGACGACGACCAGGTTTCTTTTTCTTTTTATCATGAGCTTTAACTAAACGAACCATCAACTCAAAGGTTCGACGACTGACTCCGGTAAGTCGTTTAAATTTCCTCGAAGGGAGCTTTTTGGCTTTTCAAAATTTCAGTGCTAGTCAGAGTCCTCAATCGAAAATTGCTAAATACTCTAGTATATCACAAAAAACTTTTGCAATAGTTCTAGTGGCGCAGGATATATAAAGATTATCAATTTTGATATTAGGGGCAGCAGGGAATGCATTCTCCTCCTAAACCAGGTGCGCTCCCCGCTTCTTGCTTGTTCTAAGATTTTTCGTGCCTAGTGCTGCCCTTTTTGACCATATTTGACGATAAGCAGACAATTTCTTCCGTCCGTACCACGTTCGTAAACAACGTTGTCAGCCAAGCGTCGCAGGAGAAACCATCCATATCCCCCGACTTGCAAAGTGCCCGGTTCTGGCTCTGCGATCGCGTCGGGATTAAAAGGTTTTCCATGATCCCAAATTCTAATTTCCAGCCGATCAATCCATAGAGAAACATCAATCTCAATGGTTGTTTCCGGCGGCAAAGCATGATGAGCGTGACGAACCGCGTTTGTAAAGCCTTCTGCCAATGCTAAGTTAAGGCGATAAAGTTGGCTTTCTGACCAGCCAAGTTGAGACAAGTGTTGCAGACAAAAATTCTCAAACCATTGTTGTACTTGGTTTAGAAGCTTCAGATCGCTCTTGACCCTCAGATGGTCTTGCTTCATTATGCTAAGCATTGACCGTGACTTGAATATAAATGAGTGAAAATGTTTGTATCTGTTGTAGCTTAAAGATTTTAGATTTTGGAATAATATTTTCATTTATTCCAAAATTTAAAATTCCAGATGTAATCTGGATTAATAAAATTGACGCCTGTTGATTTTTCAAGCTTGCAATACATCCATCTGCACTTGCTCTTGAAACTCACAGGCGTCAAAGCGCTTCTTGGAGGCTGATTTAGAACAATCCCAAGGTCAAAGATTGATCAATTGGGAAGGTAGCGCCAATACCCAACCAAAGGGTAACGGCAGTGCCAATCAAGAACACCGTGGTTGCAACTGGACGGCGGAATGGATTTTGGAACTTATTAATGTTCTCAATAAAGGGAATGAGACTCAGCCCCAAGGGGACAGATGCCATCGCAAATACTCCTAAGAGTTTGCTAGGAACCGTCCGTAAAATTTGGAATACGGGATACAAGTACCACTCTGGCAGAATTTCCAACGGTGTAGCGAAAGGATTCGCTGGTTCACCTGTCATCGCCGGATCTAGCACAGCTAGCGCCACAATAGAGGCGAAGGTTCCCATCATCACGATGGGGAAGACATACAGTAAGTCGTTGGGCCAAGCAGGTTCGCCATAGTAGTTATGACCCATGCCTTTGGCAAGTTTGGCTCTTAACTGAGGATCGCTCAGATCGGGTTTTTTTTGTGTTCCCATTTTTTGTGTGCTCTCGTGCTTAAGTTGAGTTAAAGCATTTGTGAAAGGTATCAGCTATTAGGTGTTAGCTTTCAGCTTACAAATACCAATGATCGCTTCTTATGTCTCATAAGTTTAAAACAAACATCTGTATCTGAAAACTGACAACTGTTACCTTTTTCGCTAATAACTTAAATTTACAAAGGACCGGAAATGCCTTGCTTGCGGATCATCAAGAAGTGAAACAGCATGAAGACCGCAATTAACCAAGGTAATACAAAGGTGTGGGCGCTATAGTAGCGGGTTAGAGTTGCTTGACCGACGCTAGAGCCACCACGCAGCAAGTCGGAAATCAAAACGCCAACTACAGGAATCGCTTCTGGTACACCGCTAACGATTTTTACAGCCCAGTAGCCTACTTGATCCCAAGGTAGGGAGTAACCCGTTACACCAAAGGAAACTGTAATGACAGCAAGGATGACACCACTTATCCAGGTTAATTCGCGGGGCTTTTTGAATCCACCGGTGAGGTAAACCCGGAAGGTATGCAAAATCATCATTAGCACCATCATGCTGGCAGACCAGCGGTGAACGGAGCGAATGAGCCAGCCGAAGCTCACTTCGTTCATTAGGTACTCCACGGAAGAGTAAGCTTCAGCTACTGTTGGTCTGTAGTAAAACGTCATCGCAAATCCAGTGGCAAACTGGATGAGAAAGCACATTAAGGTAATGCCACCTAAGCAGTAGAAGATGTTGACGTGGGGAGGGACGTACTTGCTGGTGACGTCTTCTGCCAACGCTTGAATCTCTAAGCGTTCCTCAAACCAGTCGTAAACGTTAGCCATACAATCTCAAGTTCCTCGAAGTCGGTTGCGGTTAATAAATTTTGCTAAGTTCTAAGCGGCTAATGGCTGCTTACACTTCTGTCCCAATTAAGGATTTTGGGATTTAGCAAAGAGCATTTGACTGCTTGTTATCTGTCAGAGTGTTAAGAATTGTTAAGAAACTTAGACACTTTACAAAGAGGGAATATATTGCGTTCTCTTTGTACCTCAACACTAGGGATGATGGACACAAAGTAGATCTTATCGTTTTCAGAGTGGGATTTGCTGTCATCATTTGGCTAAACAATTTGATGAGAGCAACACTCCACTTCTATAAAAAAAGTAACATAGTCGAGAGATAGATTTCATCAATCAACAAGGCAACTAAGCTGTTTTTGTTTTCTTTGGGTCACGAGTGAAGTTGAAAATGCGGTTCATGGATAAAAAGGTTTTTCGGTTTGGATTGTCACTGCTAGTGGCATTTTGCTTGGTGCTGGGGCTACTCGCGCAACCAGCGATCGCTTTGACGGGTGAACAAAAACTAGTATCAGAAGTATGGCGGATTGTCAATCGCACTTATTTGGATGAGACGTTTAATCATCAAAACTGGGCGATGGTGCGGCAAAATGTTTTGCAGAAGCCCCTCAAGGACAGCGAAGCGGCTTATGGGGCAATTCAGAAGATGCTCTTGAGCCTCGACGATCCCTTTACGCGCTTTTTAGATCCGGAACACTATCGCAGTTTACAGGTTAATACATCTGGTGAACTGACGGGAGTGGGATTGCAAATAGCGCTTAATGCCCAGTCGGGGAAGTTGGAAGTAATAGCACCGATCGCCGGTTCACCAGCAGACAAAGCAGGAATTAAAGCGCGCGATCGCATTGTCAAAATTGAGGGCATCTCCACTGAAAATCTCACCCTTGACGAAGCTGCTGCGAAGATGCGCGGACCCTCTGGCACTCTCGTCACTTTGATGATAGAACGAGACGGAGAAGGCGAAAAGGAATTTAGAGTCGTGCGCGATCGCATTGCTCTTAACCCTGTAATAGCAGAATTACATTCTTCAAACCAGGGTACACCCATCGGCTACCTTCGCCTAACTCAGTTTAATGCCAACGCCTCAATGGAATTGGCACACGCTATTACTAGTCTAGAAAAAAAAGGCGCTGCTGCCTACATTCTCGACCTGCGAAATAATCCTGGGGGGTTGCTGCAATCAGGAATTGAAATTGCCCGCATGTGGCTTAATTCAGGCACCATCGTTTACACAGTTAACCGACAAGGCGTTCAAGGCAGCTTTGAAGCCTCTGGTTCAGCGCTGACACCAGATCCGCTAGTGATTTTAGTTAATCAAGGAACTGCTAGTGCGAGTGAGATTCTCGCCGGCGCACTCCAAGATAATGGTCGTGCCCAACTAGTCGGAGAAACTACCTATGGCAAAGGGTTAATTCAGTCCTTATTTGAATTGTCAGACGGTTCTGGCTTGGCGGTAACAATTGCTAAGTATGAAACTCCTAAACACCGAGATATTAATAAACTCGGTATTAAACCGGATAAAGAGATTTCCCAACATCCAATTACCCGCGAGCAAATTGGTACTCAAGACGATTTACAGTATCAAGCAGCACTGGAAGTGTTGAGGAATTCGGTAGTGGCAGGAAAGGATTAGGGCAGGGG
>NZ_JAOWRF010000378.1:0-4567 GCF_025753815.1 Plectonema radiosum NIES-515
GGGACTAGGGGGAGTAGGGGGACTAGGGGAAAGATTTTCCTTTGTCTTCTTGTGTCAGCTTAGTTTGTATTGTGTGGGAAATTTCATTAATAAACTTGAGGACGATGCCTCTCGTTTAATTTTACCTGCCTTAACTGCTTCATCTAGTGTTGCCAAGGCTGCCAAATCCTTTGCATCATAGCTTTTAGTAGCCAAAACTTGATGAAGTAGACCTTCGGATTCAACACTAAGACATCCAGTTTGGAAAGCAGATTCAATCAGTGCGCGAATCATTTTAATTAAGGCATAGTTAGCAATGTATTAAATATAGTTTGCAACATTTCCCTCGCCTGCTCATTGATATTAAACAGTAGTCAAGAGTGATTGTAGTTAGAAAAATAGTGTGACTAAAATCACATTAGCTAAAATATATAGATTTATTGTAACACCTCTCAATCAAGCTCAAACATCGAAAATTATCGTTTTTATTCAATAATAATACTAATTAAGTCAGTTTTAAATCATACATGTTGGGAGAGAATAAACTACAGAGAAAGTAAAAATGGATACTTTAATAAATATTTACATTTGAGGAAAGGAAAAACTGACGGAAATCTTCATCCTTTTGACTCAACTGCACCCAGTCGAGGTTTAAAGCTTGGAATTTTTGCACCAAGCGATCGCACGCGGGGCGTTCGGTAGCGTAATGCCCAGCATCAATTAAAATAAGATTGCGATCGCGGCTTTCTTGAAATTGATGAAACTTACAGTCAGAAGTCAGATAAGCTTGGGCACCAATTTTGACCACAGCTGAGATATAACTTGCTCCGGAACCCCCTAAAACAGCAACTCGCGAAATTTTCTGCTGTAAATCAGAAGTTGGAGAAAAAAGAAGCTTTGGCGGAGCGAGTCGGGTTTGAATTGTCGCCAGTAAATCCTGTAAACTCAGAGATGGATTTAAAACACCAACGCGCCCATATCCTAAATTAGCTTGTGTGGGTACTATGGGAGTGACTTGTTGAAGTTGTAAAATTTGAGCTAAAACGTCAGCAGTGCCATCATCAACTTGGTCAAAGTTCGTGTGAGCGCTGTAAATGCCGATATTGTGGGTAAAAGCTAACCGCGTCATTTCGGCGATCGCTTCCCCAGTGCGTAAAGACTTTAGCGGATTAAAAATCAGCGGATGGTGAGCAAAAATGAGATTAGCACTCGTTGCGATCGCTTCTTCCATCACTGCTAAAGTAGGTGTTAAACAAACCAACATCCGTGCGCTTTTTTGCAAAACTCCCGGTTCAACTTGCCACCCGCAATTATCCCAGCTTTCGCACCAAGCAGGATTTGCCCATTCTTCAAACCAAGTAATTAAATCAGCGATTTTCATAAAGTAGGGGTGGGGGGTTTCCCCGTCCGTCGGCTAAACCGTAATTTGTCAATCGTGCCCTACTCTGAGCAATAATATCATGACAGGTTTATTACATATGATGTAGAGACGTAGCAATGCTACGTCTCTACAAGGATTTCGGATTTTTTTATTAATGTCAATTAAACGGACATAGTATAACACACCTGACAATTTAATTTTCTAGCTGTCTTTGTAAGTTTGCGATAATATGGCGCTAACCTGATAAATTTAGATTTATGACCCAGGATTTTGCCTTTTTAAAGCGGATATACAATGCTTTTGACCCATTTCGACCCTTACCCGCAGGAGATCCCGCTTATGTTGATTGTACAGAAGTGCGGGGAGATGGTGACATATTAGTAGAAGTAGGTAAAGAGATTTTGCTTTCAGACAGAATGACCTCTCAACTATATGCAGGTCATCGTGGTGCGGGAAAATCTACAGAATTACTGCGTCTTCAGCAATTTTTAAATGAGCAAGGTTGCTTTGTTGTTTATTTTCCTGCCGATGAAGAAGATATTGATCCAGAAGATGCTCAATATACTGATATTCTTTTAGCTTGTACCCGTCACTTATTAGAAAGATTAAAAGATAGCGCTTCTCCAGCTAGTTTGTTGAACTGGTTAAACGAGCGTTGGCAAGATTTAAAAGATTTGGCATTAACTCAAGTCTCTTTTGAAAAATTAACTATCGAAGCGAAAATTTCCCAATTCGCAAAATTAACAGCAAATCTGCGAACAGAACCTAGTCAACGCCAAAAAATTCGGGAGCGTGTCAATCCCCATACAATTACTTTGATTGCAGCATTAAATGAGTTTATTCAAGATGCTAAAAAGAACTTACCTTCAGGATATTCTCAACTTGTATTAATTGCTGATAACTTAGACCGGATTGTACCTATACCTCAAGAAGATGGACGCACCAATCACGACCAAATTTTTCTCGACCGTAGCGAACAACTCCAAGCTTTAGATTGCCATTTGATTTATACAGTACCCATTTCTTTGCTGTATTCTAATCGCGCCGCAGACCTAGCTAATATTTATGGTAATACTCAAGTATTGCCGATGATTATGGTGCAAACGCCTGATAATCAACTTTATGAACGCGGTATTAATAAAGTTATAGAAATACTGCAAAAACGTCTGAGTTTGATAGACTCTAGTTTATCTGTGGTAAATATGTTTGAGCAGCGGGAAGCTTTAGAAGGACTATGCCTCATGAGTGGAGGTCATGTGCGAAATTTATTATTATTAATGAAGGAGGCAATTAAATACACAAACACCCTACCCATTACTATCAGAGCCGTACAGCGCTCAATCAGCGAGTTGCGAAATACTTATCGAAATACAGTTTTTGCTAATGAATGGGACGCACTGGCAACTGTGTATCATTCTAAAAAAATAGAAAACGATCCACTGTATCGGGGTTTATTATTTAATCGCTGTATTTTAGAATATCGTTATTTAAATAAGCAAGAAGAAAGTGAAGTTTGGTATGATATTCATCCTCTGATTAAAGGAATTCAAGAATTTCAAGATGCTTTTAATCGACTGTATCCAGCATAGCTAAAATGCAACACCCTAGAAGGGTGTCGCTACACGAACAAAGCCCACCTCCGTGGGCTGTAATCCTAATTCGATATAAAGATGCATATAATTAGCCTGGGTCGGCAGGCTTTGTATTGATAGCCCCAGGCTAAAGCGCCTGTTCGCCTTGGTGCGCTCGGCGCAGGGCGATAATGTTCAGCCTCACATAGAATTGGTATAAGGTATTGATTAACGGTTAATGTTGGGCATTACACGGCTAAGATTATGACCCTAGAACTAACTGATTGGGATCAGGATTTACCATCACAAAAAGATGAAGAATATCAAGCCTTAGTCCGTACTCTTAATTTTACAGAAGGATTTGGCTTATTATTTGTGCGTTGTTCTCCGGCTGGGGGTGAGCAGTTAATTACTAATGTAAAAGAAGATATTCCTAAGAAAAATATCGAAGTTATCCGGCTGGAGCAAGCCGTCACTAATTTATATGAAAAAATTGATAAATTAAATAATCAAAAAAAGATAAATATTTTATTTATTACAGGAATAGAGCATTCATTTTATGAATATGAAGAATGCAAAAGCTTAACAGGTTGGAATAGCATAGATAGATATTCATATAGTTGGAAGGGTGTACCACCTGTTTTAATTAACCTTAATCAACAGCGAGAACGGTTTAAAGATAACTTTAATATCTGTTTTGTATTTTTGCTACCGATATTTGCTATTAAATATTTTATTCAACGTGCCCCAGATTTTTTTGATTGGCGTTCTGGGTTATTTGAATTTCCTATAGATTCAGAAACTTTAGCACAAGAGTCATCACGCATTATTCAAGATGGAAATTATGAAAAATATCTCAAATTAACACCAGAAGAAAGAACTCAAGCAATATTAGCAATTCAACAATTAATAGCAGAAGACAATCAAACACCTGAACCACAATCTGATTTACTATTGAACCTGGGAAATTTGCAGTTTGCTGGACAAGATTACAAAGATGCGATCGCTTCCTACGACAAAGCTTTGGAATTTAAACCTGATTACGACACAGCTTGGTACAACCGGGGGATTGCGTTAAGGAATTTAGGACGCTTAGAAGAAGCGATCGCTTCCTACGACAAAGCTTTGGAATTTAAACCTGATAAGGACGAAGCTTGGTACAACCGGGGGATTGCGTTAGATAATTTAGGACGCTTAGAAGAAGCGATCGCTTCCTACGACAAAGCTTTGGAATTTAAACCTGATTACCACACAGCTTGGAACAACCGGGGGAATGCGTTAGATAATTTAGGACGCTATGAAGATGCGATCGCTTCCTACGACAAAGCTTTGGAATTTAAACCTGATGACGACACAGCTTGGTACAACCGGGGGATTGCGTTAGGGAATTTAGGACGCTATGAAGATGCGATCGCTTCCTACGACAAAGCTTTGGAATTTAAACCTGATGACGACACAGCTTGGAACAACCGGGGGTTTGCGTTAGATAATTTAGGACGCTATGAAGATGCGATCGCTTCCTACGACAAAGCTTTGGAATTTAAACCTGATAAGGACGAAGCTTGGAACAACCGGGGGATTGCGTTAAGGAATTTAGGACGCTTAGAAGAAGCGATCGCTTCCTACGACAAAGCTT
>NZ_JAOWRF010000378.1:4667-6204 GCF_025753815.1 Plectonema radiosum NIES-515
CAAAGCTTTGGAATTTAAACCTGATAAGGACGAAGCTTGGAACAACCGGGGGATTGCGTTAAGGAATTTAGGACGCTTAGAAGAAGCGATCGCTTCCTACGACAAAGCTTTGGAATTTAAACCTGATAAGGACACAGCTTGGTACAACCGGGGGAATGCGCTAAGGAATTTAGGACGCTATGAAGATGCGATCGCTTCCTACGACAAAGCTTTGGAATTTAAACCTGATAAGGACGAAGCTTTCTATAACAAAGCTTGCTGTTACGCTCTTCAAGGTAATATTGAGCAAGCAATTGAAAACCTGCAAGTTGCAATTAATTTGAATCCTGAAGAATGTGGTGAATGGGCAAAAACTGACTCAGCTTTTGATAGCATTCGGGAAGATAAGCGGTTTCAAGTGTTGATTCAAAAAGGGAGCATCCCATTTTTGCATGTCCGAAGCGAGGGTAACGAAGTGGAGGGTAGCGATCGCAAAATCTCTCACTAAGAACTGTGCAGATTTTCTTAAGAGATAGATTTTGCAGAGATTTTTAGAAGCGGTTTAGGGTGCAATAAAATTTAATTATGCGTTGCCCGAAACCCTTGTAAAGACCTTCCAGTGGAACGTCTCTACGTATGACTCTGGAAATGTCTATTGTCATCCCGAAATATGGACAACTAATTCTCTAGTCTGACTGCGTTGCCGATGTTCCCAAATGTAAATTCCTTGCCAAGTTCCCAGCACCAAATGACCTCGATTGATGGGGATGTGTTCTGAGGTATGAGTCAGGGCAGTGCGGATGTGTGCCGGCATATCATCGGCACCTTCAGCATCGTGGATGTACTTAGCTGATTCGGGCACGATTTTTGCCATAAAATTAGCTAGATCCAAAAGCACATCTGGGTCAGCGTTTTCTTGAATCAGTAAACTAGCTGATGTGTGACGTAAAAATAGTGTACAAAGCCCAATTTCCACGCTTGATTCTGCAACTATAGCCTCAATTTTTGGCGTGATATTATACAAAGATTTGCCAATGGTGGGAATTTTTAGTAATTTTTGGTAGTGCATTAACTTGTTAGTGATTAGTGGTTGATTGTTTAATTTTTCGACGTTATTGTATATTAATATGAAATTGATAATTATTTGTAGAGACGTTCGGTCCGGAACGTCTTTACAAATAAAGGTTTTAATACTACAATTATCAGGAAAAATTTTCCATTCCTATTAGACATCTCCGAAAATTAAATATGCGTTATCCACAACCCTTGTAGAGACGCGAAATACGAAGTCTCTACATTGTTTTCCGGAGATGTCTATTAGACATCGACCGAATTGAACTATGCGTTGCCCCAAACCCTTGTAGAGACGCGAAATACGAAGTCTCTACATTGTTTTCCGGAGATGTCTATTAGACATCGACCGAATTGAACTATGCGTTATCCACAACCCTTGTAGAGACGCGAAATACGAAGTCTCTACATTGTTTTCCGGAGATGTCTATTAGACATCGACCGAATTGAACTATGCGTTGCCCCAAACCCTTGTAGAGACGCGAAA
>NZ_JAOWRF010000378.1:6304-7496 GCF_025753815.1 Plectonema radiosum NIES-515
TACGAAGTCTCTACATCTTTTCCGGAGATGTCTATTTAAAATTAGCAACGCAAGTTTTTAAGTTGTTGTAAGTAATTAATTACCGATTTAGCTATAGCTTCATTGCCATCTTTAGCAACAGGTTGAGATTGCTTTGGTTGCTGGGGTACTTGATTGAGAAAGTCCCAATTACCGGCAAAAAATTCTCTAGGAGTGAGGATTTGATGCTGATGATAATTAATAATACCTTCTAATAGAAAAGCAGCTTCGGCAAAGTCATCACGAGTTAGTGAAACAATTGGCACTCCTAATCGTGTGGCTTCAGCAAAAGTGCCAAAACCAGGTTTAGAAACAACTCGTCCACAAATCGGCATAAAATCTACAGGTCGGTATTTTTTATCAGTTATTTTGACAAAATTAGGTAAATCTGGGGCAGATTTATCAAAGACGATAAATTGCCAATCTGGAAATTGTCGCAGATTTTCATAAGGAATTTGCTGCAAACCCAAGCCACCAAAAGTGAGTAAAATAGTTTTTTCTATTGGGGCAGTTATTCCCCAAGTAGATCGTAATTCATCTGCCGGATAATGAGGAGAACCACCGGTTAAACCTACATCTGTGATATTTGGGAAAGCTTGCATCGGTTCGTGGAAGGGAAGACGAAACAAGCGATCGCACTTTGAATAACATTCACTAATCCAATCGGCAATTTCTATAAATTCCCCTCCCCAATCTCGATATATCAAGTCCCAGCCAAAGTTACTCATCATCCAACAAGGAATATCAGCTGCTTTGCCAATCAAGGAAGCGAGAAAGGGAATGTCTGCCAAAATCAGATTAACGCGATTTTGGCGAATAAAGTTGACTTCTGAGGCAATCAACGAATTCTGATTTTTCTTAATTTCCAGCAACTTTTCCAAAGTGGCTGGTTTATCCATTGTCAAGCTGTCTGCTTGCACAACACCCAAATCAAATGCGCGGGGACGATGAATAAAATCTCCTTCTATATAGCATTCTAGCAACCATCGGGGTGCAGTCGTCACCATAATTAACAAAACTTCTGGACATAACTTTTGAATTGTTGCCGCTACAGATGCAGTGCGGGTAGCATGACCAAAGCCGTGATTAGTGATGGCAATGTATAAAATTGGACGTTGCATATTCAATTGGGGACTGGGGAGTGGACAAGGGGGACAAGGGGGACAAGGGGGAC
>NZ_JAOWRF010000121.1 GCF_025753815.1 Plectonema radiosum NIES-515
TTCCCCCTCTCCCCCCCTCCTCTTTCTCCTCCTTGATGTAATTGCCGCAAAACATCAGTGCGGGTGACAATTCCCAATAATTGATTATCTTGCAACACTGGTAAGCGTCCGATATCATATGTCACCATCAACGCTTCGATTTCGGGGAGTGTCGTATTTGGTGTAATTGTTTTGAGATTAGTTGCCATGTAGCCTTTAACTGGTGCATGACTAAAGCCGTGATGCAAAGCAATATCCAAATCTCGGCGAGAAATTATACCTACTAGTTGTGCTTCAGCATCGACGACAGATAAACCAGAATGTCCGTAGCGCAACAAAATACGCTGCGCTTCCTCAATTGTAGTTTCTGGACGGATGGTACGGACTGGAGAGGACATTAAATCTCTCGCTGTGGGAGGATGTGGAATATTTGCTTTGATGTTGTCAACAAGTTGGTTTAATATGATTTGTGGATCTACTCCGCGCAGGTTGACCGATGTGGCTTGAGAATGTCCGCCACCGCCTAGAGGTTCAAATAATTCGTGAAGATTAACGCTCTTGATTTGCGATCGCCCAATCACCGTTAACCGCGATTCACCTTCAGAGAAAGGATATTCATTCGCCAGCAGTAAAGCATCAATTTCGGTTAATGTCATCAGATGCGAGGCAAGACTTGATAATCCAGGCACAAATTTATCTGTTTTCAGAATAATCCAGGCGATCGTATATCCACGTATGCATAGAGATTGCAATTTGTCTATAGCTTCGGTTAACAATTGCTGCAATTGTACAGATAAACCGGGATCTAAATACTCGCTAATTACCGACAAACTAGCGCCTTGTTGCATCAACCAAGCCAAAGCTAAAGCATCTCGCGGGGTGCTAGAGTCAAAGGTGAGAGAGCCAGTATCAACATGAATACCCAAAGCCATGACAGTGGCTTGGGCAGCGGTGAGGGAAATTTGCTGTTGTTGTAATTGTTCTACGATTAAAGTTGTGGTGGCACCGACTTGATAAATATGTGCGATCGTGGCAGGAATATTCGATTCTTGCGCGATGTGATGATCATAGACTATAATCTCTTTTAAGTTGGGTAAATCTAACCATTCGGCAGCTTTACCCAGGCGATCGCGTTGTTGCGTATCCACCACACTTATAGAGCGAATTTTTTCTGGATTGACCGAACGTCGTTCAATCAAAGGATATTCATCCCGATACAACGCCAAAAAATCCCGCACAGGTGGATGAGAACCCCCAGTCAGCACAATCAAGCTTCCTGGTAGCAACCGCGTTAGCCCTACCGCTGCTCCTAACGCATCAAAATCAGCTGTAGTGTGGCAAAGAATTAAATCCATAGTCAAGAGTTAAGAGTCAAGAATCAATGGTCAAGAGTCAAGAGTCAATCTTTAGACTTTAGACTTTGGACTAAATGGTTACAATTTCTGGTAGCTTACAAGTGGGGGAAAGACCTTAAGTGTTGCCCTTTAAGATATTCTATCTTTAGTATTTAGCTGTTTTGGGAGAAGAAAAAAATGACCATTATATTCCAAGCTGCATTAGTTGCGCTGGTTGGGTTGTCCTTTGTCATGGTTGTTGGTGTTCCTGTAGCTTATGCCACTCCACAAAATTGGGGTGACTCTAAAAAGCTACTTTGGCTCGGTTCTGGAGTCTGGTTTGCCTTAGTGTTTTTAGTTGGTGTATTAAACTTTTTTGTGGTGTAGGTGAGTGTTAATCTAGGCTGGCAAATAGTATAAATATTTGCTTCATTCAGAGGGAGATAAGGGGACAAGGGGACAATTTTGTCTCCCCATCTCCTTGTCTCCTAATTTCTAAGTCTTTCCTGCTCCTCTACTTTTAAATAAGAAATGTATCTATAAACTTCTTCAATTTTGTTGACAAGTATTGTGAAATCCTTAAAGGAGGACGAGTGCAACTAGTTGAAAGGCACGTAATCAAGAAATCTCACAAATACCATCAAGAGATAGATAACTTGTGTTTTTTGTCAAAAAACCTTTACAATGCTGCTAACTATCTGATTAGACAAAACTTATTTCAGTTAGGTGAAATACGTAACTACAATCAGGTTCAAAAGCTCATGCAAAGTAGTGTTGACTATAAAGCAATACCCGCTAAATTAAGTCAGCAGATTTTAATGGTTTTAGACAAAAATTGGAAAGCTTTTCAAGCAGCCTCTAAGTCTTATCAAAAAAATGTTATAGGTAGTCGAAATAACCAAAATTTTGTGCAAGTACCTCACGCAAGGTTTATTGATCAAATTACATACAAAGCAGAGCTAGCGGGGATAAAGGTATTTGTCAATGAAGAAAGTTACACAAGCCTTGCAAGTTTTTTAGATCAGGATGAAATACCAGTTTACAAAAAAGGCACCCTTGCTACTTTTAGTGGTAAAAGGATCCAACGTGGGCTTTACAGATCCGGTAGTGGTAAGCGAATTAATGCCGACGTAAATGGATCTTTAAACATCCTAAGAAAAGCAATCCCCGAAGCTTTTGCTCAAGGGATAGAGGGGATTGTAGTTTCCCCAGTGAAGGTTAAACTTCTAAATTAATAGGATGGACATTTGTCTATGTTATTAACAACTATATTGGCTGATATGTATACTTGATTGATTAAGAGGCAGTTATGGCAGTTTTCGAGGGAACTTTTACTCAGACAGAACCTTTGCGGTTTGCAGTGGTTATTGGTCGATTCAATGACCTCGTTACCAGTAAGCTGCTAGAGGGCTGTCAAGATTGCTTGAAACGCCACGGTGTGGATGTCAATCCTCAAGGAACTCAGGTGGATTATGTTTGGGTTCCCGGCAGTTTTGAAGTGCCAGTAGTGGCTCGTCAGTTGGCGCTTTCCCAAAGATATGATGTAGTCATTTGTCTGGGTGCTGTCATCCGAGGGCAAACGCCTCATTTTGATTTAGTGTCCTCTGAAGTCGCTAAAGGTATTGCCGCTGCTGCCTTTCAAACTGGCGTTCCGGTAGTTTTTGGCGTTTTGACAACAGACACGATGCAACAAGCTTTAGAAAGGGCAGGTATTAAGAGTAATTTGGGTTGGGAATACGCCATGAGTGCCTTGGAAATGGGCAGCCTCATGCGGAATTTGCGCTCTAACCTAGAGCCATATCGCAATTCCCAATCTTTGCCTCCCTCTTTTAAAAGTGCCAGCTTAGGTGAATTTGCCACCGAGTCAGAAGAACACGTGTGAACTACCTACACTGTACGCTTCTCTACGAGAGGCACAAAGGCTACGCGTACAGTGTAGGCTTCCTGCCCAGCAGATAGCGTAGTAGTAGATTTCTTACGTCCTTTACTACTACGAGTCGTCAACTCACCCGTCATTCATCCCACGCAGAAGATCGAGGGTCAGACGTAGGGATGAATGTCGGTTTCAGCTAAGGGCATCAAGAGTCAGTAGTCAACAGACTTTTTACTTTGGACTAATTACAAATTAAGGTATTGACAAACCGTTGTTGATGTGACATTATAGTATTTGTATGGAAGTTGCGGGCATAGCTCAGTGGTAGAGCGTCACCTTGCCAAGGTGAATGTCGCGCGTTCGAATCGCGTTGCCCGCTTTTGAAATAAAATACTAACATCGCAAACGTTTATTTGTAGAGACGTTGCGTCGGAATGTCTCGTAGAAAAATTCGTGCTATAGACGTTTCTTTTAATTTACGGACTTTTGAAGCGATCGCTATACCTCTAATCGCTGATTCACTATGTACAAAGGTTGACAATAAATACATATGAAGCGAGACTATAGCACTCTTTAAACTCTCCCATCCTGATATCACCTGTTCCAACAACCACCGAGGGTTGAAAACCCCCACTTAATAGCCCAAGTCCTCTAAAGACGACTAAAAACTTATACCGTTTTTATATGAAGATGCATATAATTTAGCCCACCCCAGGAATCTCGCGTCTGAACGCGATCGCGTCCGCAAGAGCGCAGGGCAAATGTGCAGCCTCATATAAAATTGGTATTATAGGCGATCAATTTCCGTCCATGACACGATTTAGTTAAAATAGACTAAGTAATTAAAAATCGCGGCTACATAGACAAAACTCAGCCACAAGAACCGTCATCTGGAAAAGATCCTTTGATTGCTGGTAGTTTGCAATACATTGGCAATACATTGGCATTATCATTCTCGGTGTGGGTGCGATCGCTGCTGTCGGATTTTTTAGTCGCAAAGTTGAATATGCGATCTTTTTCGCTGTTGGACTAAGCATTGCTTTAATTGTGTTCTTTGTCACAGTATAAGTTGGGGCATTGGGCATCTCCAAAAATGAATTATGCGTTGCCCAAACCCTTTTAGAGACGTTAAGCTTAACGTCTCTACATTCTTTTTCACTCCTATGTCTATTTATTTTTGGGAAAAAAGTATAAATATTTTTTACTTTAATTGTTAAATTTTTACTTAGCTACTTAGTAGGTGTGAAAAAATCTCTACATATAAGCCACAAAAAGTTCACACAGATTTCGTTTAATTAGAGTTAGTAGGCTCATATCAAGTCCCTTTAATTGCTCATGAGAAAACATCTTTGTAGTGAGGACTGAAGTCCTCATAGAGACGAGGACTTCAGTCCTCACTACGAATTTATCACCCATTAATTAGCGCGTTCCCATTGAAGAAGAGGATTTTATGAACCCAATTTATCAAACTGTGGTTGTAGGTGGTGGCTTTACTGGGCTATTTACAGCTTTACATTTGAGTCATCAACATTATCCTCGAAGTGTAATTCTGATTGATCGAGAGGAGCGCTTTTGTTTTAAGCCGTTACTTTACGAGTATTTCAGTGGTGAAATGGAGGCAAATCAAGTAGTACCGCGTTTTAAAGATTTGCTTAAGGGTAGTGGAGTGATTTTTGTTCAAGATACAGTGGAATCGATTGACCTACATCAAAAGCAAGTTAAATTAACTTCGGGGAGGTGTTACGACTACAGTAATTTAGTTTTGGGTTTGGGTAGCGTCACTAGCTATTTGCATGTTGAGGGAGCGAAAGAATATGCGCTGCCTTTCTGGACGACAGAAGATGCGATCGCTATTGAGCAGCATTTACATGAGTGTTTGCAACAAGCTGTTAAAATTGAAGATGCAGAACAACGTCGCAAATTATTAACAGTTGCTGTAATTGGTGCTGGTGCTTCTGGTGTAGAAATGGCAGCCACTTTAGCCGATTTGCTACCGTATTGGTATGCTGCTTTGGGTGGCAATTATCAAGAAATCCGCTTGGTACTGCTCAATCACGGTGAAGAAATTCTCAATGGCGATATTAATCATCATTTACGTGAAATTGCTGAGGGAGAATTACAAAAACGCACCATGCCCATAGAAATGGTGATGGGAGCAGAAGCCACAGCTATTCGGACAAACTCAGTTGAGTACAAGCAGAATGGCAAATTAGAGACGCTTGCAGCAGCTACGACAATTTGGACTACTGGCACATCTGTTCATCCGCTAATTAAAGATTTGCCAGTGCCAAACGACCATCGTGACAAACACGGTCGTCTTTTAGTCACCCCGACATTGCAATTGCTCGATTTTCCAGAAGTCTTTGCAGGCGGTGATTGTGCAGTTGTACAGAACAGTTCCCTACCAGCCACCGCACAGGTAGCGTATCAGCAGGGACAAGCGATCGCTTATAATTTGAAGGCGATCGCATTGGGCAATGAGCTAAAACCAGCTAAAGTGAACTTACGCGGCACTCTACTCAAACTCGGCTTAGATGATGCTGCTGCTAGTATTTACAACGTTTTTGAAGTTAAGGGCGAAGCTGCTCACTTAATTCGCCAAGGTACTTATTTAGAATTATTACCAACACCAATTCATAACTTTAAAGTTACCACAGAATGGTTGAATGAAGAGATTTTTCACCAGCATATTGACCCAAATAATGTCGGTAAAACAGTTGTGGGGACAGGGGAAATAGTTGGTGCAGGAGTTGTAGGGGTAATAGTAGCGAGAAAATTACTGAAAATGTTGGGAGATGATAAGAAAAGCGATAAATCCTAATATTTTTCACAAGCATATGGTAAGATAATGTCGAAAATTTTCAATTCTCATTGGAAACGTCTTCAGTCTTTCTTGACTTTTCTCAAACAGCTGATCGTTAACCATCGTGCCTCTTTGCTGCTTTTATTAATGGGAGTCTATTTACCGTTACAAATTTTTGGGGAACTAGCGGAAGATGTTTGGGAGAATGAAGGTGGCTTTCGGTGGGATGTGCCGATTTTGTTAGCAATTCACTCCACATCTAGACCATCCCTTGATGTTTTTGCGGGGACGCTAACTAAATTCGGGGTATTTTGGGGTGTGTTTCCGGTTGCAAGTGCGATCGCGATCGGTTTATTTATGCGTCGTCGATGGCGATCGCTAATCTATTTTATAACCACTTTGTTGGGTAGCATCATCATTAACCGAACAGCTAAGGTTTTGCTACATCGAGTGCGTCCTCATTTGTGGGAGTCACCTGCACCAGAGTTTGACTACGGATTCCCCAGCGGTCATGCGATGTCGAGTATGACTTTAGTTGCAGTCTTGGTAATTTTAACATGGGGTAGCCGTTGGCGGTGGCTGGTTATAATTGCCGGAGGGGTGTTTGTGTTCGCGATCGCTTGGACACGGTTGTATTTGGGAGTCCACTATCCCAGCGACATTTTAGCAGGCTGGACGGCTTCTGTGGCTTGGGCTGTTGGCGTGAGTTTGCTGCTGTTGCCCAATAAAAGCGATCCTGCATAGCTTTTGCCTGGGTGTTGTAGTATTTCACTTCTCAGGAGCGGTGTACAAGTTCTGCGACAATTCTCACCAATTCATCTGGTTCTACTGGTTTAGCGAGATACTTTTGAAAGCCGGCTTCGAGTGCTTGCATTTTATCTTCAATTCTGGTGTATGCGGTTAGAGCGATCGCCGGAATTTTTCCCCCATTTTTTTGCTCTAAATCTCGCAATTGACTAATTAACTGATAACCATCTTCTCCCGGCATTCCTATATCACTCACCAGGACATGAAAATGATCTCGTTTTAAACATTCTATCGCCTCACTTGCCGATCCTACAGCCGTAACTTTAGCAAAAGATTCTTCCAACACAACTTTGAGAAAGTCACGACTGTCGATATTGTCTTCTACAACTAAGACTTGAACATTATCGAGAGAGGGTAAATTTTCTCGGTCATTTGCATTATTTCCTACCGCAGATTCCTGCTTGAATTGATTTGCTTTTGGTAGCGGTAATTGAACTGTGAAGGTTGCACCTTTACCCTCACCTTCGCTGTGAGCATAAATCTTGCCATTATGCAATTCTACTAGGTGACGAGCAATTGTCAATCCTAACCCCAGCCCGCCATAAGAGCGGGTAGAAGAACTATCTGCTTGTCGAAAGCGGTCAAAAACGTAAGGGATAAATTCCGGATTAATGCCAATTCCTGTGTCGGTAACTGTGATTTGAGCGTAGGTCGAGGGAGGGGGG
>NZ_JAOWRF010000243.1 GCF_025753815.1 Plectonema radiosum NIES-515
CCCCTTGTCCCCCTTGTCCCCCTGCCCAATTCCCAATTCCCAATTAATAAGGAAAGTATAAAATGAGCAATGACAAAAATAAAGAACAAAAGGGTGGTTCCGAAAGAGACATCAAGCCACCAAATACTGGCAAACCTCGCAAAACTGAGCCGGGTGGTTCTCGTGGAATAGAACCACCAAAGCTATTAGGTGCAATACCACCTTGGCTAGACGAAAACGATTAAGGTGACAAGCGCTGTATTTTCCAACTTTTATCATCCAAGCAAGTATAAAGCAAGCGATCGTGCAGACGACTGGGGCGTCCTTGCCAAAACTCAATTTCTGCGGGTATCACTCGCACCCCTCCCCAGTGCTGCGGTCGCGGCACATCTTGATTTTCATATTTTACCTGAAGTTCTTGCAAGCGTTGCTCAAGAACTTCTCTGTTTTCTATCACCTCGCTTTGATTAGATGCCCACGCACCTAAGCGACTGTTTAACGGACGACTGTGAAAATACTCATCTGACTCGTATTCAGAAACTTTCTCTACCAGCCCATAAATACGGACTTGGCGTTCTAGTTCCGCCCACCAAAAAACCAGAGAAGCCTGCGGGTTTTCGGCTAATTCTTGTCCTTTTTGACTGTTATAGTTAGTGTAAAAAACAAAACCCCGCTCATCAAAATCTTTTAGTAACACCATTCTTGCCGACGGATTGCCCTCTGATGTAGCAGTGGCAATAGTCATGGCATTCGGTTCGGGAAGTTGGGCATTTAGTGCCTGATTGAACCATTTTTTAAACTGTTTAAAAGGATTAAAATCAACTTCCGAGACGCTTAGACCCTCTAAGGTATAATCTTTGCGAAGATCAGCTATAGTTTTGTCCATGATGATTTGCTTTTTTTATCAGCTACGGTTACACACCTTTGTTAAAAATATCTATCATATTCATCAGCACCAGCTGAATTTTAACTATCCCGCTCCCCAGAGTCCCCAGCCAATATGCGCCGTTCAGCCTCTGTTAAAAGTCTGTTATTTTATGGTCTGAGCGGTCCGATTATCGCTCTGAATATTTGGTTGGTATCTCAGTTTTATCAGTTATTTCAGCATCCAATTACGATTTTGATCGTTGCCGCGATTCTTGCTTTTTTACTGAATTATCCAGTGAAATTTTTTGAACGCGCTCGAATTACGCGCACTCAGGCAGTGATTATAGTTTTGCTAGCAGCTTTAACGCTGTTTGTGATTTTGGGTGTCACCTTAGTGCCGATAGTAGTTGACCAAACGCTTCAACTTTTAAATAAGATTCCTGGTTTGTTAAGCGCTAGTCAAGAAAACTTACAACAGTTTGAGGTTTTGGCGAGAAAGCGGCGTTTACCATTAGATTTAAGCGTGGTGAGCAATCAAATCAATGCCAGTATTCAGAACGTGGTGCAACAACTAGCCTCTAGTGCTGTAGGGGTGGCTGGGACGCTGCTATCAGGATTACTTAATCTGGTGTTAATAGTCGTACTGGCATTTTACATGCTTTTGTATGGCGATCGCGTTTGGTCAGGTATGGTTAATCTCTTACCATCTAACATTCGAGTCCCCTTAATTACATCTTTGCGGCTCAATTTCCACAACTTTTTCCTCAGCCAACTTTTGCTGGGGCTGTTTATGATAGTTTGTCTCACCCCGATTTTCTTGATTCTCAAAGTGCCGTTTGCTTTGTTATTTGCCATACTTATTGGCATCTCCGAACTGATTCCTTTTATTGGTGCGTCTCTTGGTATCGGTTTGGTGACGATTTTGGTACTGCTACAAAGTTGGTGGCTAGCAATTCAAGTCGCAATAGCAGCGGTTTTGTTGCAGCAGGTTAAAGATAATTTGATAGCGCCGAAATTACTCGGTGATGTTATTGGACTTAATCCTATCTGGATTTTCGTTTCTATTTTGATGGGATTTGAAATTGCTGGGTTGTTGGGGACACTTGTTGCTGTGCCGATCGCAGGTACTATTAAAGGTACTTTCGATGCAATTAAAAACGGCAAGTCAACTGAATTTGGTTCAATTACTATTCCTTACCCACCAGAGTAATGAGCGGAAGAACCGTCAAAACTTCTATTTCTAAAACCACCCGTTCTAATTCCCAAATTATTGGGATCGAGCCAATAAAAGTGGAAAGCATTGTTATGAAAAGCGAAAAAGCTATTTTGCCATCTTGGTACTCTGATGAAGATTTGATGCAAATGAGTTCAGAGAATCCAGAACTGCGATTTGAACGTAATGCGAATGGAACTTTAGAAACTATGCCACCAACTGGGGGAATTTCTGGAAATCGAGAAATAAAAGCAGGAGCTTATCTACTAACTTGGGTTGAAAGTCAAGATTTAGGTGAAGTTTTCAGTTCAAGTACCGGTTTTAGATTACCCAATACTGCTGTAAAATCTCTTGATGCTGCTTTTGTGGCGAAAGGACGCTTACCATCAGGTTGGGATCAGCAAGAAGACCAATTTATAAATTTAGCACCTGATTTTGTCATTGAAATTCGTTCTAAAAATGACAGCTTGGAAAAACTCAAGGCAAAAATGGCAGAATATATTGCCAATGGTGTGCGTTTGGGATGGTTAATTGATATTTCTAATCAGCAAGCTTTTGTTTATAGAATTGATGGTTCAATTACTCAATATCCAGCAACGGCAACTTTAAGTGGTGAAGATGTTGTACCGGGATTTACATTGCCTTTAAAAAAGTTATTGTAAAAAAGGAAGTCAAGAGGCATGGGTTTGGGGCATTCAAACCTCATTTTTTGATGCTTTTGAACGCGATGCCTGGGTTGGTCTACGTCACCCACTCAGGGTAATTGTCAAAAGCCTGGAACGACCAAATTTTCTTTATACACATAATATCATAGCTGTCAAGTGCATAATTTCTAGGCTCAACAAAATTTAGATGATTTATTTGACAAACATTTACGCAATTAAAATAAATAAATGTCAAGTGTTCAATTATTCTTGTAGTTGATCTTTTTTGAGGTAGTTAATTATGAGTACAGTAACCATAAAACAAAAAATTAAATATTTTGCAGAGAATTATTTACCCATAAAATTATTATATGCCATTGGACTAAAGCGCCCGGTAGTTCTTAATAGTTTGGGAATGGGATTTTTTCAAGAAACATCTATATGGCGTTTCGATCCAAAGCGCTGTCCGTGCGATCTATATTTTGTTGAATACATTCAAGAATCAAAAATTCATGGTAAAAATATCTTCCATTTTGGTACAGGAGAACATCATTTTATCGGTTTGCAAAATCAAAAGCTGACTCAACCAAATGAAATTATGGGAATTACAGCTTCAGCTTTAGAACAGCAGTCATATATCAAATTGGTTGTTAAAGATAGTTCTCTCAGTAAATTTTATAAAGTTCTTTTTGGAGATATATACACATTAACGGCAAGAAATTTACCAATGTTTGATATTGTGACGCTTTTCCATTTATGTGAATTCTATATACCTCAAAATGCCCCTTTGGTAAATCAAAATGATGAATCGCTACTTCAGCTATTTTTAGATAAACTTAATCCCGGAGGACAGATTGTTTTCTACACGGGTTCCTTTGCATGGGGTACAGCTAAATCTATTGTCGAATCATTTGTAGAAGCAGGTAAAATTCAAAAATCACACGAGTATAAAACTCTGTTATTTTATTCTAAAACAGAGAATTTTTAATTTTAACTGAGGTTTTGTCGTGGATGCCCACACGACTCTCCGGGTGTTTCGCACCCGGAGTTGGCATTGCAAAGCCGATAAAACCAGTTATGGAAAGGAACTTTGCAAAATTAATTGCGTCACATAACGTTGGATTTATCTTGGTTGTGCTTCCATGAGTTTATTTTACTGGCATTGGCGATACTCTTGCAGAGTCGCTGCGCGATCGCATCAACATTAGAATACTGCGATTATTTGGGTGAAACTCATAATCATTGGTAAGTACAAGTACGATGTGTGGTCTTTCCTTGGGTTACTACGGGTACGCGCTTTGTCTTAGACAAAATCCCTAAAATATGCAATTCCTTGTCAAGCCTTTGAGGATTTCAACGATGGGTGATGCGATCAACAATGTGGATATTAAAATCGGGACTGAGAATAAACTCAGCCCCGATAAAAAAGCAGGCTAACTGGTACTAAACCTGGTTAACCCGTGCAGAAGAAGGGAACGCGCAGAGAAATATTATTGCAATACCAACTTAACGTTGGCATTTTGCAGACCGCGCTGTTTCACTTCAGCCAATGTTTTGTTAACGGCATACTTTTGGTTGATCGAGTTGATCAACTCGGTCTGATTGTGCTTCTTAGCAACGCCCCACAGGTCAGCAATTAGGTCAAAGGAACCGTCGCTGTTGCGAGACCAACCTAAATCATATTCGCCTTCCAACACAGCAACGATGTCAGAACGAACACGTTGACCGTTGTAACCACGAACATCAGCTTCTGTCTTTGTGCTGATACCTAGGTCACGTAAGGAAGCTTTGAGGATTTCAGCGTCGGTGATTTTGGTACGGAGAGTGCTAAAATGAGACATTTGGGTTTCCTCCAGAGAGAAGATTGGGAAAAACGACAACGGTTTGTTTTAGGCACAGCCGCGCATATCAGGACGCGGCTTTTTTCTTAACTGCTAGCCTTTGAGCTAGCCTTTGCCCCCGTGTTAGCAGGGGAAAGCTTTTAGAACTCCATTCGCTGATATTCAGCTACGGAGGATGCTGCGGGTCTTGCGCGCTGTCTAGCCCAGTCCCTGAGGGCTGTGACTTGTTCTTGCATCGTTCGAGACAGCGGCAGTGTTGCCTTGAGTGCAGCAATAATATCTAACTGGGTGAACTCGCGTTCTTGGGCAAAAGCTTCGTACATTGCCGCAACGATCGCTTGTTCAATTTCTGCTCCTGAAAAGCCGTCAGACATCTTGGCTAGTTGTTCCAAGTCGAATCGAGCAATGTCTTCACGGCGTTTCGTTAGGTGAATCTTGTATATATCTTGCCGTTCTTCCGGTGTCGGCAGATCGACAAAGAAAATCTCATCAAAGCGTCCTTTCCTTAAGAATTCCCCAGGCAAGCGTTCTACTCTGTTTGCAGTTGCCATCACAAACACTGGAGATTTTTTCTCTTGCATCCAGGTGAGGAAAGAACCGAAAATTCGGCTGGAAGTACCACCATCGGAATCACCAGAACCACCACTACCAGCAAAGGATTTATCTAATTCATCAATGAATAGAATCGCTGGAGAAATCGATTCTGCTGTCTTCAAGGCGTTACGTAGGTTGGCTTCACTTCGACCCACCATTGAGCCGTCGTAAACTCGCCCCATATCTAAGCGCAACAAAGGTAAACCCCACAGCCTAGAAGTGGTTTTGGCTATCAACGACTTACCACAACCGGGAACTCCTAAAATTAACATTCCTTTGGGTTGAGGCAAACCATATTCTCTTGCTCTTTCTGTAAAAGCATTAGAGCGTTGCTTGAGCCATTTCTTTAACTCTTCTAAGCCCCCTACAGCGTCAATGGTTGAATCTTCTTCTATGTATTCTAATATACCATTGCGCCGAATGAGTTGCTTTTTCTCAGATAAAACTATATCTACTTCATCTTCCGTCAAACGCCCGATAGTTACCTGTGCCTTACGGTAGACTTTTTCGGCTTCATCTTTAGTTAAACCTAAAGCTGCTCTGAGAAGCTTTTCTCGCGCTTCTGTTGTTAGCCGTCGTCCGCGATTTTGGTCTAGATGTAGAGTTAATACTTTATTTAACTCTGCCATATCTGGTAACTCAAAGTCAAGAACAACAACTTCTTTTTCCAGTTCTATAGGAACTTGCTGCATTGGAGACATCAAGATGATGGTTTTTTGCGTTCCTTTAAAGCTGGCGATCGCATCTCTTAACGATCTTGTTGTCGCAGGCGCATCAATAAACGGATGTAAATCTTTAAGAATAAATATACCTGGTTCTCTCTGCCGGATTACCCACTCAATCGCCGCTTCTGGAGAAACGGTGTTATGCTGAGTCACATTCCGGGGTTGCCCATACTCCACGATGCCGTGAGTTACTGTCCATACATAAACTCGTCGCAGAGGCTTTAACAATTGGGCGATTGTGGAAATTGATTGCTCTGCCCGCTCTTCCTCGGAGGTCACAAGGTAGATTAGAGGGTATTGAGCTTGAATGAGGATATTTAGCTCTTCTTTCATACTATCGACCTACGTGAGACCTTATAAAGACAGTAATGACATCGTTGATCGTGGCAACCGACGAGTTATGAATATTACATTCATAATTCCGGTCTAGCAAGGAACTAATTCTTCCTCACCTTTGGGATAAGCTTCATCCTCATCCATTTTATTGACGGGTAAACGCTCTTGAGTTACTCCTGCTTGATTGCCTAGGGCTACCAATTCTCCGTCGCGCAAGACTAATGAACTCTCACAACTTGGACAGGAATAAACTTTATGAGTTCGTCCATAATTTGAAGCTTCTACTTCATCAACTAACTCTGAATTTGCCAGGTAGAAAACGAGGGCACGTTCTGCAAGTTCTGACATTGGTTCACAATCTACTGCTGAACGAATCTTCAGTTTCCTGTGTAGTTCTGGCGACAAATATAAAGTAACCTTTTGCTTCGTTTGCATATAACTTTTGTTGGTCTTACCCGGGTATGTAATTCACGATATAGGTTTGGTTCTAACTTGTCAAGACGGTAAAACGTTTTGACGCCAATTTCGTTACATTTCTTGACTTTTGGCAAAAATCTGATTTGATGCAAATGTAGATCAGTGAGAAAATATTAGCTGTTTTGTTACACACAAGAGGTAGAAAGTACAGATATTGCTAGTGTTGTGTAAAATCAGAAGCTATCAAGGAAAAGTCTTTCAAAAGTGGATTTTCCAGCTGATGATCTTCCTTATTTACGTTCATCAGCGAACCTTTGCAAAAGGTGTAACAATGTCTACCGCTACTAAAACCTATAGAAAACGAAAAACTTATGCGATCGCCTTATCGTTAATCTTATGCGGCTGTAGTGCGCCCAGTTTCATCAACTCCGATGTGACATGGAGAACTTATACTAATTCCCGCTATGGCTTTGAGTTTTTATATCCCAGCAGTTGGACTTCTTTACCACCACCAGAAAATAATGATGGCATCGCCTTTGTTTCACCGCAAAATACGAGAGTAGAAATTCGCGGCTGGGGGGATAATCGGCTACCAGATGCCCTAATTACAGATAAAAACGCTAAAAAAACCATAAATCCTAACTTTAAGACGAACCAAGGAGTATTTGGGGTGCTGGAGGTAGAAGTTGGTAGCCAAGAAAGTTCAATGACACTGACATTAACAACTCTTCAAGTGAAATATTATTGGCAAGGGCGATCGCCAGCTTCTGAATTTAAGAATTACTATCACGCGTTTTATTATATCGCCCAGCAGTACCGCATTTCTGGGGAGGAGTGGAGG
>NZ_JAOWRF010000203.1 GCF_025753815.1 Plectonema radiosum NIES-515
GTGCAGTTGTTGGATACTATTAATAAAATACAGGTCAGACAATTAGCTAGACCTATATTTAAGTAATTATGAGTGAAAAGTTAAAAGTTATGAAGCATACTAACTCCTAACTCCGAACCACTAACCCTTAACTCCTCACTCCTAACTCCTAACCCCTAACTCCTAACCCCTAACCCCTAACCCCTAACTCCTAACCCCTAACCCCTAACCCCTAACCCCTAACCCCTAACTCCTAACCCCTAACCCCTAACCCCTAACTCCTAACTCAAGAGCCAATTTACTTAGTGCCCATTTGTGCGGCGACTTCTTCAGCAAAGTTGCTTTCTTGCTTTTCAATGCCTTCACCGAGCACATAGCGAACAAAGCGACGCACTTCGATGTCTTCCCCTACTTGAGCCTTTACTTGCTTCACCAAGTCTTCGACAGAGATACTTTGGTCGCGAATGTAAGGCTGATCCATCAAAGCCATTTCTTTCAGGCGTTTTTCAATTCGTCCCTGAACAATCTTTTCTTTGATGTTTTCTGGTTTGTTACCTAAGTCATCGCGTCCCATTTCGATGTCTTTTTCTTTTTGGGCAACTTCTGGGGGGACTTCGCTGACGTTGACATACTCAACGTTGGGACAAGCAGCAACTTGCATAGCGATGTTACGTCCCAAGTTTTGAAACTCTTCTCGACCTGACGGTGCATCAGTTTTGGTGTTTAGTTCAACCAATACTCCCACACGACCACCAGTGTGAATGTAGCTGTCTACGATGCCTTGTGTGCCTTCAAGAGTAAACTTGACGAAGCGACGCACCTGCATATTTTCGCCTAGTTTGGCGATCGCTTGCTTGATGAATTCTTCGACTGTCACACTTTTATCTTCGATGTAAGGTTGAGCCAGCAAAGACTCAACATTCTCAGCGCTTGCTGCTTGCTGCGCTAAGTTCTTTACAAGGCTTTTAAAAGCCTCGTTACGGGCGACAAAATCTGTTTGACAGTTGACTTCTAATAGCACACCAACCCCACCACCAGGTTGAATATAGGTGTCTACTAGACCTTCTGCCGCGATGCGATCGCTTTTTTTACCCGCCGTAGCGATGCCTTTTTGTCGCAACCAATCGATGGATTTTTCCATGTCTCCATCGTTTTCTTTCAACGCCTTTTTGCAGTCCATCATGCCTGCACCGGTTTTTTGGCGTAATTCTTGGACGACTTTTGCAGATATTTCCGCCATGTTGCCTCAATTCCTACAAGACTTACAGTTGTAATCGCTCACGGGTGTTTAGTATTTCTATCTTACTCGGCGCAGGGGTACAAAACCCCTACGCTCTTGCGGGAAAAATCCGTCTCCAGAAGGTGGGTTTACCCCACCCGTAGATGTCTGGTCCGAAAAACCCGCTCCTACGATTCTTCTTCCCCTTCATCGGGAATTACGGAGTCAGTATACTCGGTTTCGTCGTATTCTTCGTCATACTCACCACCGTCGTAATCTTCATCTTCGTATTCTGCATCCAACTGACCGTGACGACCTTCATAAATGGCATCTGCCAATTTACCGACTATCAGTTTGATAGACCTGATCGCATCATCATTTGCTGGAATCGGAATATCTACTACATCTGGGTCACAGTTTGTATCCAACATGGACACAATCGGAATCGAGAGTTTTTGGCATTCTTGAACTGCGTTATACTCGCGCTTTTGATCGACAATTACCACAATATCTGGCACTTTTCGCATTGATTTAATGCCCCCCAAATATTTCTGGAGCTTTGCCATTTCCCGACGCAGCATTGAGGCTTCTTTTTTGGGCAATAAATCCAAGGCTCCGTTTTCTTCGCGACGTTCCAAATCTTTGAGCCGGTCTACCCGTGTTTTGATTGTCGTCCAGTTAGTCAGCATTCCGCCTAACCAGCGCTGGTTGATGTAATGGGAACCACAACGAGCTGCTTCTTGAGCGATGATTCCGGCTGCTTGGCGTTTTGTGCCCACAAAGAGGAATTTCTTGCCTTGTTCTGCTTGCGATCGCATATAGCTGTAAGCATCTTCCATCAACTGTGCCGTTTGCACCAAGTCGATGATATGTACTCCATTACGCGAAGTGTAAATGTAAGGAGACATTTTCGGGTTCCAACGTCGGGTCTGATGCCCAAAGTGAACCCCAGACTCCATCATCTGAGCCAATGAAACAACTGGCATATATTTTTAACTCCGATTCGGGTTAAACCTCCATCCAGGCGTATTTCCCTAATTGGAAACACCCGAATTCCCAGATGTGCGAGATTAGACAACCCTTCTAGCATATCAGAAAAAATTGCCAATTTTCAAATAAAAACTTTTTAGGTGTTTATCCTGTTTTTTATTTACAGGCGATGAAAGTAAGCTCAGTGTTTAAGTAAGGACATATGTCTTTTAATTGATGTATGACATACTACCCAGGCGGTAAATGAAACAACCACCATTGCCTGCAAATGAGCAGGATAGGCTTAAGGCACTAGAACGATATCAAATTCTTGATACCGATCCGGAATTAGCATTTGATGATTTGACTAGTTTGGCAGCACATATTTGCGACACTCCCATTGCCTTAGTCAGTCTAGTAGATAGCGATCGCCAATGGTTTAAGTCAAGAGTTGGTTTAGAAGCAATAGAAACTCCTAGGGAATTGGCTTTTTGCGCTCATACTATATGTCAGCCAGATCAAATGCTGATTGTGCCAAATGCGCTACAAGACGATCGTTTTGCCGCTAACCCGCTGGTGACAGCCGATCCCAATATTCGATTTTATGCCGGCGCACCCCTGGTTACACCTGATGGTTTTGCTCTCGGCACCCTTTGCGCTATTGACCGTATACCACGAGAACTCGACCCCCAAAAGATTGCAGCTTTACAGGCTCTTAGTCGTCAAGTAATCAGCCAGCTAGAACTAAGAATTAATATAGCCAAATTAAAACAAAATATTAGTAAGCGAGTGCAAATAGAACAAAATCTTCGCGGGAATAATCAGCGGTTAACCCAAGTTTTAAAGAAGTTGCGGCAAACTCAAGTCCAACTGATTCAAAGTGAAAAAATGTCCAGCTTGGGTCATTTAATTGCTGGTATAGCTCACGAAATTAATAATCCTGTAAATTTTATTTATGGTAATCTCAGCCACGTTAATATTTACATTAAAGACTTACTGAATCTGCTAACTCTTTATCAAGAATACTACCCAAATCCGAATGATGAAATTAAACTTCAAGCGACAACAATAGATGTAGATTTTTTAATGGAAGATTTGCAGAAGATTTTATCTTCTATGAAAATCGGTACTGAGCGGATTAAAGAAATTGTTTTATCTTTACGCAATTTTTCTCGATTAGGTGAATCAGAAAAGAAATTTGTCGATCTGCATGAAGGAATTGAAAACACGTTATTAATTTTGCGACATCGACTTCTGGCTACAGCAGAGTATCCGAATATTGCAATTATTAAAGAATATCACGACATTCCCCAGGTAGAATGCTATGCATCACAAATGAATCAAGTATTTATGAATATCTTGAGCAATGCTATAGATGCGCTGGAAGAGTCAGTTATAAAAACACAAAATCCAAAACCAAAGATTAGAATTCGTACTGAAATTTCTCGACCTAATTATGTAGTGATAAAAATTGCTGATAACGGTGTGGGTATTCCTAAAGAAATTCAAACACGCATATTTGACCCGTTTTTCACTAGTAAACCAGTCGGAAAGGGTACAGGTTTAGGACTGTCAATCAGCTATCAAATTGTGGTTGATAAGCATGTCGGTACACTCAAATACAAAACAAAAATAAATAATGGCACTGAGTTTTGGATTGAAATTCCTGTTAAGTAGGTTGGGTGTTATTTGATAGTTGATAGTTGTTGGTTACTAATATTTTATACTAACTAAGTAGGCGAAATTAAACCTGCAATAGGCTGTATTTCGTAGTGAGCAGTAAACCGCTCAGTTAAAGGGTTTTAAGCACTGAAGTGCTTACTACAAACCACTAATATTTTGGTGCGGAAGTTCATCGTAAGCTGCATAAACTCCTTTGACGTTATACCAATTTAGAAAAATTCTGGCTATTTCTAAAGCTAATTGAGGTTTACCTAAATTAATTAGCCATTGCAAAAAGGGAGCCATTGTGCGTTCGTTAAGTGTGCCGTTGAGTGAGAGAATTCCCCAAAGTAAGCGATGCAACCAAGTCATTTGAATCATCATTCTGACTTCCCAGGTTGGATGCTTTTGATAAAATAAAACTCCCATGCGTCCGCGTTGAATTTCTTTGTCAATTAAACTCTTAATTTGCTCTAAGTTAAATGGTGGATGCCAATGATAACCGACTGCTTCTGGACATTTAATCAATTTTAAACCCAGTTGTTTAAGTCTTACACCTAATTCTAAGTCTTCCCAACCATAGAGTTGAAAACGAGTGTCAAATAGTCCAGATTTTTCTAACCAATGTTTGGGAATGGCAACATTACCTGTAGCAAAAAATGCCGCAGAAAAATCGGTGATTTTATAAGGTTCGGCAGTGGGGTTGTCAAAATTGCAAGTGTTAATTACTGCACCGTAAGTAAAGAAGCGATCGCTTCCTAATTTCTCTCGTCCCTCTATTAATGCCGTCTCATGAGCTTGCAAAAAATTCTCAAGTACTACTAAATCACTATCAATAAAGATAATTATGTCACCTTTTGCCTGTTCTACTCCTAAATTGCGAGCAGCAGCAGGTCCTGCGTGGTTTTGTTGAAAAACTCGCACATGAGGAAACTCGCTTTGGTTTGCTTCCAACCATGACAATGTGCTATCACTAGAACCGTCATCCACCAAGACAACTTCGTAACCTTGTAGAGACGCTACATGTAGCGTCTCTACATGTAGCGTCTCTACATCACTCAGTTTCTGCAATTCTAAGGCTTTGAGGCACTTTTCTAAAATCGGCTGGCGATTGTAAGTTGGAATAACAACGCTAAAAAACACGACTAAACCCACAACACTATGTATCTATCTCCAAGATAGGACATCAGGGGGTCTGAGACTGTTCCTGATAAAAATGCTTATGAATATCGTGATAATGCGATCGCGTTGACACAGCGTTTAGTTAAACTATTTATAGATTTTCTAAATAATTAAAACACTATCTATATTTATGTTGACAAAATACATAAAAGGTGCAATGCATTAAGCTAAATATAAGATTTTGTCAATCGCTCTTTTTCTCTCCACTGCATAGACGTTGCATCGTCTTGTCTTCAAGCAGTGGCGATCGCTCTATAATTTTTTATTATGAAAGTAAAAGCTGTCGTTACCAACGGTTAAGCGTTGCTTATACTATAGAAGTTTTCGTGACCAACGCACAAGTTTTCGTGACCAACGTTAAAGTTGTCGTGACCAACGTTGAAGCTGTGGTTACTAACGCACAAGTTTTCGTGACCAACGCTGAAGTTGTGGTTACTAATACCATTTATGTATGAAGATGCGCTTAATTAGCCTGCGTAGGCAGGTTTTGTACGCGCAATGCCGCAAGTTCACTCGTCGGGTTCTTAAGCGCAACCTCACAAAGAATTGGTATAAGGTTGAAGTTGTCGTAACGACACCAGAAACCCCGACGATTAAAATCGCGGCATTGCGCGTACAAAGTCCGCCTGCGCGGACTAATATGAATACAGAAAGAACTAATTCTAGCCCACGAAGGTGGGCTTCGTTTATATAGCCGCGATTTTAATCGTCAGGGCTTTTGGCTCCCCCTACAACTTCTTTAAAACCTCTGGTGTAAAGGGATTCTTCCCAGCTTGCAAATCTTTCACCCAAGCTTCCCGTTGTTTCTTTGTCTCAGCGTCATCAGTTGATTCGATAAATACCTGAAAGTCCTCAATTGCACCTTGAAAATTACCAGTTAGCGCTCTTGCTAAACCGCGACTATCGCGGATATTAGCATCATTAGGTGCAAGTTTCACTGCTTTTTCACAAGCATCGTTAATTACATTCTTGACATAACCTTGTAAGCTAGCTTGCCGGCACAAACTATTCTCAGATTTAGCTAGGTTTTCTTTTGTTGGTTTTAAGTTTTCAATCTTTTTATAAACTGCTTGTGCTTTGTTATATTCATCCTGCTTTAATTGTTCTTCGGCTTCGTCAATTAAAGCGGCTATGTAAAAGTCTTGGGCTACTTTTTCGGGGTTATTTTCTACAACATCAATGTCTGGATTGATATCTACCTTGGGTTTGAGTTTTTGCGCTTGTTTAAACTTGGCAACTGCATCATTAATATCACCAAGTCTTGCAAGTTGTTTGCCTTGAGCAATAAATCCTTTGCTGGTGAAGTCTTTGGCAACAGCTTGGATGTTAGTTTGCACGTCACCAGGGGTATCTGTGTCGAGGTCAATTTTGGCATCTAGTTTCTGTGCTTGTTTAAACTTGGCAACTGCACCATCAAAATTACCTTGTGTGGCTAAGTCTTTACCTTGTTTAACTAACGCTTCACTGACAAGTTTTTTGGCAACAGTTTGGGGGTTAGTTTGCACACCTTCAGTATTATCATCAAGGTCAATTTTGGCGTTTAGTTGCTGTGCTTGTTTCAACTTGGCTATTGCACCGTCAACATCACCTTTATCTGCTATTTCTCCGGCTTGTTTAATTAAAGCTTGACTGACAAGTTCTTTGGCAACTTTTTCGGGTTCGTTCTGCACACCATCGGTATCTGTGTCGAAGTCAATTTTGACGTTTCGTTGCTTTGCTTGTTGAAACTTGGTTATTGCACCATCAAAATCACCTTTATCTGCTAACTTTCTACCTTCAAACTCCAAGCGGAGAGAATCAGTTTTGACTTCTGGATTAATGTCTAATTTTGAGTCCCATTTTTTAGCTGTTTTGAACTTGGCAAGGGCATCTTCAAAATTACCATTTCTGGCGGAAGTTTCTCCGGCTGTCACCATGAATGGGGTTGCTGCCAATAAAATATCGGGATTTTGTTCTTGACAAAATGTCAGTGGTTCTAAAGCCTCTGGATGGGTAATCAGATAAGCTTTGAGCTTCTGACAACTCAGCGAAAGTAAATTATCTAAATCGAAGTACCAGATTTTGATGGTGTTGTCGTAACTTCCAGAAGCTACAGTTTTGCCATCACTGCTAAATGCGACGCTAGTTACAGATGAGGAATGTCCAGTTAAGGTGCGAATTACTTTGCCGGTGGAGATATCCCAGATTTTGATGGTGTTGTCGTAACTTCCAGAAGCTACAGTTTTGCCATCACTGCTAAATGCGACGCTAGTTACATATGAGGAATGTCCAGTTAAAGTGCGAATTACTTTGCCGGTGGAGATATCCCAGATTTTGATGGTGTTGTCGTAACTTCCAGAAGCTACAGTTTTGCCATCACTGCTAAATGCGACGCTAGTTACAGATGAGGAATGTCCAGTTAAGGTGCGAATTACTTTGCCGGTGGAGATATCC
>NZ_JAOWRF010000327.1 GCF_025753815.1 Plectonema radiosum NIES-515
GGCAGCGTCAGATGTGTATAAACGACAGGTTTCCCACTGTGGAAAAATTAGCACAAGCAAGACAATCAGATATCGAAGGAATTTACGGTATCGGTGCAGAAATTGCTCAATCTGTTTACCAATGGTTCCACATTGCTGCAAATCAAACTTTAATTGAACGGTTGCAAACTGCGGGGTTACAACTTGTTAGGGAAGTTACCCTGACATCGGATAATCAAAAGTTCGTGGGGAAAACTTTTGTAATCACGGGTACGCTACCAACTTTGAAACGGGATGAAGCGAAAGCCTTGATTCAGAAAAATGGTGGCAAAGTTACCGAATCCGTGAGTAAAAAAACAGATTATTTAGTTGTGGGAGAAGATGCAGGTTCTAAATTAGAAAAAGCGCAAAGTTTGGGAATTATGCAGTTAAGTGAAGCGGATTTGTTGGAATTGATGGAGTGAGGAACCGCTAATAAAAGAGAAGCGTACATTTAGAAAATTAAAATCCCAGGTTTATTTGAGTACTGTATCCTTTAAGTATAGAATTGATAGCATCTGGAGTTTATGAAACTAAAGGTGACAGAAAAAGGTGTGGTTATTCCTAAGGAGTTTTTAGAGGGAGTTGAAGAGGTGGAAAAAGGCACTTTATCTTAAAGTCTCACCGATGGCTCTATATTGATTCGCAAAATTGATTTATAATTTGTTTAAGCGATTGCGAGTTTCATCTTTATTGAGGACGGATTGAGCCATAATATCGCCATTTTGCGCCAGTTTGCGTAAGTTTTCCATAGCTGCTTTAGGCCAAGTATTTCCATGCATAGAGCGCTCCAAGGCATCAACAGCATTTTGGTTCCCCAGACCGATAACTCCCAGGCAATGTAAAATCGCCAGGTAAGTATTGTCATAATCTCCCCAATTGAACCACCACCGTAAAGAATCAAGTACAGCGTCAACAGCTTCTTGGTTAGGTTCTCCAATTTCTGTTAATTCATCAATTGCTAGACGAGAACTACCCTCATTACTTCTATTAGTTTTTATCTCCTCTATCAGTTCATTAATTCTGCGCTTTTTCTTTTCTGGGTTCATAAGCGAGCAAATTTGTCTAAAAAGACGTACCGCGTTCACAAAAAATATCTTTCACTGTATCCTAACACTGATCGCATCAATAAATATAATACAAGCGAGGAAAGAGTGCGATCGCAATATCACCTAACGTAGTATGCTTGTAATTACATGTTACTAGGCGGTAAATTGTATGACGCCTCAATTTGAATATAGCCAGAATGTCAATTCAGAAGATGTTCTGCGGTTAGGTAATATTCTTAAGCAGTGTTTTATCGATCTCGGTGAAAACGAAAGCTACATCAATCGCATTGGTGTAGAAAACCTCCGCGTCATCCATCAAAATGAGCAAGTTGTTGGGGGACTAGCGCTGATTCCGATGAGTCAATGGTGGGGTGGTGTCAGTGTACCGATGACGGGAATTGCCGCAGTTGGCATTGCTTGTGAATATCGTGGAAGTGGAGGTGCGATCGCTTTAATGCAGCACACCGTCAAAGAACTTTATGAAAATGGTGTACCCATCTCCGTACTTTATCCAGCTACTCAACGCTTGTATCGCAAAGCTGGATATGAGCAAGCTGGTAGTGCTTGCTTTTGGGAAATTCCCGCTCTTAGTATCCAGGTTCGAGAGCAGTTATTACCTGTTAAACCTGTAGTTCCCATCAATCTTGAAGTATTTCATGACTTACACCACAAGCAAGCAACACTGAACAATGGATATTTAAACCGCAATCAGTTTATGTGGGAGGGAGTCAGCAAACCATTGGAAAAAGAACCGCTTTACGCCTATCTTATAGGAGAAGCCGACCAACCTCAAGGCTATATCATCTTCAGCCAACACGCAGACAAGGACGATACTATTCTGCGGATTCGGGATTGGGTAGTTCTGACAACTGCTGCTGCACAAACTTTCTGGTCATTTCTTGCCAATCATCGATCGCAAATTGACAAGATACGCTGGAGAAGTTCCCCAGTTGACCCTCTGACATTATTACTGCCAGAGCAAACTGCCAAACTAAAGCATATCAGCCGTTGGATGTTGCGCGTGATAGATGTTGTTAAAGCGTTAGAAAAGCGGGGTTATCCAAAGAAAATTCAAACTGAACTACATTTAGAAATTGAAGATGACTTAATAGCCGAAAACAATGGTAAATTCATTTTATCTGTTGCCAACGGACGCGGTGAAGTTACAAAAGGTGGAAAAGGTGAGTTACAGTTAGACATCAAAGGATTAGCACCGCTTTACACAGGTTTATTTACACCGCAGCAATTGCAAATAACCGGAAAACTTCAAGGTACAGAAACATCTCTAGATATAGCTACACAAATCTTTGCAGGTTCCTCCCCTTGGATGGCAGATTTCTTTTAAGGGGGAGTCGATAGTCGATAGTCGATAGTCGATAGTCGATAGTGGTTAGTGGAAAGCGTAGATAACCGTTAAGTGTCAACCACCAACTAACAACCATCAACTAACAACTAACAATTAACAACTAACAATTAACTAACAAAATTATGCATCAAAGTTCCGGTCGCTGGCGTTTTGGACTTCTGCTATCGCTTTTGACCGTTTTTTTATGGGGAATTCTACCTATCGCTTTGGCGGTAACATTGCAAACACTAGATGTTTACACTGTTACTTGGTTTCGCTTTGTGGTGTCATTTGCATTGCTTGCCGTTTATTTGGGAGTGCGAGGGAAATTACCAACCTTAACACAACTGCGTTCTGCTTCTTGGAAACTGTTAGCGATCGCTACTATCTTTTTAGCTAGCAATTACGTTCTTTTTTTGCAAAGTTTAGCGTTAACATCACCCGCTAACGCAGAAGTTATCATTCAACTAGCGCCGGTGTTATTAGGTTTCGGTGGTTTAGTTGTTTTTAACGAACGTTATACATTGCGTCAGTGGTTGGGTGTGAGTGTTCTGATTGTTGGTTTTTTGTTGTTCTTTCACGAACAACTAAATAATTTAATTACAGCGCGTGGTGCATATCTTTTCGGTACTAGTTT
This sequence comes from Plectonema radiosum NIES-515, assembly GCF_025753815.1. Classification (GTDB taxonomy): domain Bacteria; phylum Cyanobacteriota; class Cyanobacteriia; order Cyanobacteriales; family Nostocaceae; genus Hassallia; species Hassallia radiosum_A. Next base: position 3,050 of record NZ_JAOWRF010000327.1, read on the forward strand.
AACTGTGTTGGGAGCGATCGCCTGGGCAATTTATGCTTTAGCACAAAAACAGTTATTACAATCTTTATCTTCTGCCAGCATTATGCTGATTATTTACGGAGGATGTGCTTTATTATTCACTCCCTTTGCTCATCCGAATACAATTTTGACACTCGATTTGTTGCATGGCGGAATGTTGTTTTTTTGTGCTTTAAATACTTTAATTGCTTACGGGGCTTTTGCCGAAGCATTAGAGCATTGGGAAGCATCGCGGGTAAGTGCAGTATTGGCTACGGCTCCGATTGTGACTTTAATATCAGTTGAAGTTGTATCAGTTGTGGCAAGTACTTTAATTGCGCCAGAACGCCTAACTTTGACAGGCATACTCGGTGCGGTTTTGGTTGTATCTGGTTGTGTAGCGATCGCTTTAGGAAAATCTCATTAATCTAAATTTTTATGTCAGTAAATTTACGTGATTATTTTCTCAATTCATCGTTTTTTTTCTTGTTATATTTGTCATACTGAAGCGCGTAAATTGATTATTTGTTATGATGTTATAGCTACCTAATAAATGTTAATTCATGTCTGGGTAGCTAGGTAATTTGACCTATGTTAAGAACTATCAAGAAATTTTATTTTTAATTTCTTAATTAGAAAAAAAACAAAAATCAATACTTCTGAGGCGAATCGAATTTCCAACATCCAGGGTGTCCGTAACTACCAAAGCTAACGCCTCACGCTCACAACATCAGCATTCAACAGTTGATCGATGAACAGCTTGTTTGGTAATTGGACTAGCACCCTGAGAAAAAACTTTCTATGGCTGGTTCTCTCGACGCTGCTGCCTACACTTGGGATGAGTAATTCAGCACGGGCAGCAGAGCGAATTTATGCATCTTACTCAGTTCTACAGCGTTCTATTTCCATCAATGCTTTGGAAGATTACGCGAAAAAGGGTGTTATTGATGACGACTTGGCAGTTTATCAGCAATATCTGCAACCACAACAGCTTCAAGAGTTACGTCGTGCTTTAGTCACCCCAATCAAAGTTAACTCGGTAGCGGTTTCGCAATTTCTCTACACACCCCAAGGAGAATTTCTTCTAGGACGTTTGGGAGAAGTGATTAAAACTGAATCTCGTCAACCCAAACCCGGATTTCATGCTTTACGTTCAGCGCTGATTTTAGCTTCTGCGGAACCGTCCGGCTTAACGTTATTAAATTTGTTACGAAAATATCCCAGTCGCAGCATTCACATTGATTTAGCCCGTAGCCTGGGGATAGCCGGAGAACTGGAAAAACTCGTTAGTGAAACCAATCGAGCGATCGCCGCAGTTTCCCAAAAGTCTAATACAGAAGCAGCGACCATTCAACCATCGGTAAATCTCTCGCAACTGCCTTCTTTACGCCGCAAAGGACAGTTTATAGTCAAAGATAAACAGACACTAAAGATTTTTGACTTAGCACGCAATCGGCTTTTACTGACTGATGTTTACCTTCCCAATATTTCCACACCCGCACCCGTAATTGTGATATCTCATGGTGTTGGTTCAGACAGCAGCAACTTTGAATATTTAGCGAATCACTTAGCCTCCTATGGGTTTGCTGTCGTCGTTCCCAATCATCCGGGTAGCGATGCCAAACAACTGCGATCGCTTTTGGATGGACGTGCTAGTGAAGCTGCAAAACCACAGGAATTTGTTGATCGTCCTTTAGATGTCAAACATGTACTTGATGAATTGGAGATGCGGAACAAATCCGATTCTCGATTTAAAAGACGGCTAAATCTGCAACAAGTTGGGGTAATTGGTCAATCATTTGGTGGCTACACTGCTTTAGCCTTGGCTGGTGCTAAAATTAACTTTCAGAAACTAGGAAAAGACTGTGCTCAACAAGCATTAAAAGATACCTGGAATCTGTCTTTATTGCTTCAGTGTCGCGCTTTGGAATTGCCAAACAATCAATATAACTTGCGAGATGAGAGAGTTAAAGCAGCGATCGCTCTTAATCCAATCACTAGCAGTATCTTCGGAGAAGCTGGCTTAAAGGAAATTCAAACTCCCGTAATGATTGTTGGCAGCAGTGATGATACCATTGCCCCAGCTTTATACGAACAAATTCTGCCCTTTTCCTGGATTGCCAACACCCAAAAGTATTTAGTTGTGCTTGAAGGTGGAACCCACTTTTCGGCGATCGGCGCCAGCAATAACAGCACTGAACAAGTAGGATTACCTTCAGCGATAGTTGGCGACAATCCAGCACAAGCGCGTCGTTACATAAGTATTTTGAGTTTACCATTTTTGGAAACTTACGTAGTGGGAACCTCAAAATACATTCCTTACCTAAACGCTGCTTACGTCAGAACCATTTCCAGTCAGCCTCTCGGTTTAAGCCTTGTCCAGTCTTTGACGACAACCGAATTAGCCCAAGCACTGAATCGTGAGGTGAAAGAAGTAAAGCCTTAGACTAATCTCAAATTCCTAACTACTAATATCATGTCAGGTTTATTACTTACAATTGTAAAGACGTTCCGGACCGAACGTCTCTACGAGGGTTGGACCGAACGTCTCTAGGAGGGTTGCAATATTTTTATTAATGTTAATTATCAGGACATAATATAACAACTAACAATTAACCAATTTCTAAATCTGTGCAAGGCTTTCTAAATCTCAACAAACCATTTGACTGGACATCTCACGACTGTGTAGCGAAAACGCGCAAACTGTTGCGTCTCAAGCGCGTGGGACACGCAGGAACATTAGATCCAGCGGCTACCGGGGTGTTACCAATGGCACTTGGTAAAGCCACAAGATTATTGCAGTATCTACCAGGGAACAAAGCTTACAAAGCGACAATTCGCTTAGGTGTGCAGACTGCAACCGATGATTTGCAAGGTGAAATTATCGCATCTGTTCCTTGTGCAGTCAGTTTAGCAGATGTGGAAACTGCACTTAAACAATTTGAAGGAAAAATTCAGCAAATTCCCCCAAGTTACAGTGCGATTCAAGTTGAGGGAAAACGCTTGTATGATTTGGCACGTAAAGGCGAAGTAGTGGATGTGCCGGCGCGAACAGTTGAGATTTTTCAGATTGAAATTTTGGATTGGCGATCTGGAGATTTTCCGGAATTGGATGTAGCGATCGCCTGTGGATCTGGTACATATATTCGAGCGATCGCTCGCGATTTAGGTCACGTTTTACAAACTGGGGGTACTCTCGCTGCTTTGACACGCACCGAAAGCAGCGGTTTTCACTATTGGGACAGTCTCACCTTTAGCGACTTGGAAGCAGGAACCTTTCAACCAACTCCCCCAGATGCAGCTTTACAACATTTACCATCTATCACCTTAACCACAACATCTGCTCAAAAATGGTGTCAAGGACAGCGTGTTGCTGTAATAGATATTACCGGAACAGTGCGAGTTTACCATGAAGACAACCGTTTTTTAGGAATAGCCCAAACAGAAGCTGATATGTTGATTCCGACAATGGTATTTGAGCCAATTTCGTGAACTACTAGGCGATGATTTTGCAATATGCGATCGCGTATTTCTGTCAAAGCCGCTAAGTACAGCTTTGCCTAAAATCGTGGCAATTGAGGGTTGACATTTGAACGCACTCATGGTGCACCAGGTAGCGCACTCGTGACGCAGAGAATTCGGGCTAGTATTAATGAGATATAGTTCCATTTTTCAGTTTTCGACAATCCCCAGGGTTCTAATTATTGCATTAGGGTTGCGATCGCTATCCAGGGCAAAAGTTTGTGTTCTACTGAAATTCAGTAGTCAATTACTCGCCTCTTGGGAACTTGGCGTGTAAAATTAGTGTCTTTAAAAACACTTAGAAAAATCCTGTAAACAAAATGCCGAAAACGTTACTAAATAGAGGGATAAAATTATCGTTCACGATAATTACGCTTTTAGTGGCATCAGCAATTAACACCGTTGCTTATGCTCAAGAAGTGCCACCACCTATATTTGGAGATATTCGTGTTGGCGGCAAGTTTTCCCCAGATCCTTTGGTAGTTCGAGGTATGAGTGGTGGTTCCATACCTGCGAGAAGAGTCGCTGGGAGAGCAGAAACTGCAACAGGTCCCTGTACTGGATTTGTGGATGAAGAACCAGATCATACCTTGGAGCTAACAACTAGATTCGACTACCTGAAGTTAGAAGTAGACAGTCCGGAAGATACTACATTGGTTGTCATCGGACCTGGCGGCAACTGGTGTAATGATGAGTTTGACGGCGAAAATCCCGGCATTGTTGGCGAATGGCTTCCTGGAACTTACAAAATTTGGATTGGTTCCTACCACAAAAACAGGTATCTCCCTTACACTCTAGAGATTACAGAAGCAAAGTAGGGTTTAAGGCTGGGGGAAGCGTGGTGTGGGAGACTCCTTCGAGACT
>NZ_JAOWRF010000162.1 GCF_025753815.1 Plectonema radiosum NIES-515
AGGGGGGGCAGGGGGGACAGGGAAGACAAGGAAGACAAGGGGGATAAGGGGAAAATGACAAATGATACTTTGGTGGCGTTACAAGAGTTAATTGATGTGGTGGCAAAGTTGCGTAATCCTGATGGTGGTTGTCCGTGGGATTTGGCGCAAACTCCCGAAACGCTGACACCATATGTGATAGAAGAAGCTTATGAGGTGGTAGATGCGATTAAGAGTGGGGATAAAAAGGCGATCGCTGAAGAACTGGGAGACTTACTATTACAAGTAGTACTGCAAGCGCAAATTGCCAGCGAATATCAACAATTTTCCCTCAAAGAAGTCGCTCAAGGCATTTCCCAAAAGTTAATTCGTCGTCATCCCCATGTATTTGGTGATAATGTAGAGACGCGACATGTCGCGTCTGTCGCGTCTATTGATGAAGTGCGGCAAAATTGGGAACAAATCAAAGCTGAAGAAAAAGGTGAAACGTCTCCAGAAAACCAAAAGCTAAGTTCTCAACTCAGTCGTTATGCTAAGACTCTTCCTCCAATGATAGCGGCAATGAAAATTTCCCAAAAAGCGGCAGCGGCTGGGTTTGAATGGGAAAATATTGATGGTGTCTGGGCAAAGTTTCATGAGGAGTTGGCGGAATTTGAACAAGCTTTAGAACAAGAAACACCAGCAGAACAACAAGCGGAATTAGGCGATTTATTGTTTTCGATTATTCAACTTGCGCGATGGTATAATTTTGACCCGTCAGAAGCTTTGCAAGGAACTAATCTGCGATTTCTTCAACGGTTACAAAAAATGGAGGCGTTTGCTAACCGCCCCCTTTCCGATTACACTTTAGATGAGTTAGAAACACTTTGGCAACAAGCTAAAGCTAAACTTGCACAAGAACGTTAGCAAGTCATAATTACAATTTCGCCGTGATGCCTTTGATTCTGATTAATTATGTTTTTCAGACTGACGCAGCTAACATTAATAAAACGTAAGGCGATCGCGCTACATTTGATATAATCGAAAGCTAAAACCATAATTGACTTTACTCAAATAATCCCAATCTTGTAGAGACTATTCTGTGCTACGTCTCTATGTGTATTCGATTAGATCGATAGGGTGTCGTATCTTATCAATTATTTTCTCGGCTTATTGCTATTAGCCCGATCACACGGTTAGCGGATGCAGTATTGTTAAATGAAAACCGTGTCTAGTTTCCGGTTTCAAATACCGCTCCTGTAAGGCTTGCCACTGCTGCCACAATTTATAACGATTTTCTGCTAATAAATTCACAAAAGTGGGAAGTTTAGTTTCAATTTCTGACTCAAAGACATCCCTCATCCACTCCTCTAAGACCACAATATCTTGAATTGAACCCAAAATGTCTTGAATGTTTTTAACATCTGCGAGATAAACTGAGTAAGATTCAGCGTATAAATCAGTAAATAACTCCATCTGATAGCGCACACGCTTGGCTTGTTTACGCAATGTATGGAGCATTTTGCCATTAGTTGCCAATTCTTTCTCTATCTTTTCGGCTTTTAAATCTTTAACAATGACAACTTTTGCTTTTTCTACTTGCGTTCCCACTAACCAACCCGCATCGAGCAATAAACTACTCACTTCCGGCAAAAGTAAATCTGGCAGCAATTCTTGGATAGGCAAAGATGCTACAGGTAGATAGCTTGGGTTTTCCAACCACTCATTCATTCCCTGTTTTAAAGACTTATAATGCTCATCTTTAAATCTTGCTTGCACCCCTTCTAAGGCATCTTCGCGTTGTTTAGATAAAGTATCGAAAGCTGTTTGCAGAGATTTTTGTTCTTTATGCGGTAAATTTGGACGGTAAGTGTTTTCTAAAGATTCTTTGAGTACGTCCAAATCTCGCAATGTACCAAGACAACGGGCAATTTTGCCAATATTTTTATCACTTACTGGCTTAGATAAATCTAAAGCTAGCCCAAATCTGCTGACTGCTGTACGTAAACGACGCATCCCTACTCGCATTTGATGCAGAGCTTCTGGATCTTCATCTTTCTTAACAGTTTTTTCCCACTTTAATGTTTTTTTAAAGTGTCTTTTTATTGCTTCGTGAGCATAGTCACCTAGCGTTTTTAGTTTGGCTTGTGCAACTAATTCCATAATGATTATTGATCTTTACTTTATAGTAAAAACGGCTTGATTACATTTTTGTATAATAACATTAATTGCACTTTTGATGCTTACTTGTATTTGTTTATGTTAATTATTACAAAGATTTTACTCAGAAGTTTATAAATATTTTGAGAGTGAAATATAAATTTCATAAATATTATTTTAGTAGCAAAAACTGGATTAAAGTTATACTGGCAGCCAGTATTTTTAATGATAATTTATGATATAAAACATAGGTGAGTTTTTTCACAGTTTGGTTTTATTGTGCCGACTTAGTTACACAGATTATTATCTTTGGTTAATAGGTTCCCATAGGTACAAACGTCAGAAGCCTAAATCTGATTTATCAGAGTTATGGTGCAATACCGTTGGTGTTAACGTATGTAGAGACGTTGCACTTGCTAGTCTCTACAAGGGTTTTGGGTTCACAAATATTCTTAACCGAACCGTATTGAGAGTTATGGTGCAATACCGTTGGTGTTAAACCCCAAATCCTCGTAGAGACGTAGCACATGCAACGTCTCTACATACATACAATTTTTACCACCAATTTCTTAACACCAAGGGTATTGATTTATGGTGAGGATTTGTTGATTTTAGCCAGACCAACAATGGATTTAGATGAATCGGTGCAACTTGATCGTTTGCGGAATGCTGTGAATTTGCCAGAAAATATACTTCATTATCCAGAGTTAATGCAAAATATTCCTTATAGAAATAGAATTTCGCATGAAGGCTTTACGGACGCTATTTCAAGATGTAACTCAGATACCTTCTGTATTGGTAGTTTATGACTCATCGGCAAAACTAGGCTGGTGTGACAGCTGATGTATTTCCTTTGGGCTAATATCGATTTTGGAGCGATAGATTTGAGATTTGGGATTGGGAATACCTTGTAGATTAGTTTACTGATAATGTTTAAAGGTTGGTTGAGATTGCTTGAACGGGACAGGTGGGTATACATTGTTCGCAGACGATGCAGCGCGATCGCATAAATGTCAGCTTATATGTTTCCGGATTCAGAGTCAGAGCTTCCGTGGGACAAACTCCTGTACACAAGCCACAATGGACACACGCATCTTCATCAATGACTATTTCCCCTAAAGAAAGGGAAACATTGATATTTTGCGATCGCATCCACTCAATTGCCGCATCTAGCTGATCTATGTCCCCTGAAAGTTCAACTACAAGTTTACCAATTTGATTAGGCGCAACTTGAGCGCGGATAATATTTGCTGCGACGTTGAACTCTTTTGCCAGTCTATAGGTAACTGGCATTTGTACAGCGCGTTTGGGAAAGGTGAGGGTAACTCTTTTTTTCACTTATTTTGCCATCATGTTTTTCTTTGTTTTAGCTTAAACGTTCCCTAAAAAGTTTTGGGCTAACCTTATATCTTGCACCTTCTCAATTAGCCGACTTGGGCTATGAACCAAAATCTGAAAAAAAGAGCGCATGTTAAAAATCATCACAAGGTTAATGTCAAACCTCCTGACTTATGCAAAGCCCGTTAACCAGCTTGTCAAGGTACGCGATCGCTTCCTCACCTCCCACAAAATCAGCATTCATCGCTTTCTCGTCTCAACTTTTTCTACACTGTAGTGGTAGCGTAGAAGTGCGATCGCCAATATAAAAAATCTTTCAAGCCTGGGTCGGCAGGCTTTGTATGTATAGCCCCGTATAACATTTTTGAGGGCACCTAAATTATCAACGACACAAAACAACATAACAATCGCAAAGACTTAATTAAACAATGTCCCTAAAAAAGCGATGATTGGTTTCCAAAAGATACCAGTCAACACATAAGGAGCATATCGCAACAACGGTAAGCTAGGCTGCTTCGACTGCCTTATTGGTAAACACTCTAACAAAAATGGCACTATACAAGTAAGTCCATAAGCAGTGGCTAAAGCTGTACTAAGTTTCGGAGTTTCACCGGGTATCGGGCTATAATAAATACCCAATAAGATGAAACAAATCATTAAAAATTGCTCCCACATAAACCAAGATTGAGGCGATAAAAAATAAACTATGCGAGGAAAGCCTCTATCTATTTTTTGTCGCATTCCCAACAGCACAGCCCAAGTTGCGGCTCCAACCATACCATCATCTTTTAGCCCATACATTCTTTGAAAGCGTTTAACTCCTCTTTCAGTTTCCCTGGAAAAATATCCATCAGGTTGTTTTTTAGAAAATCCCTCTTCTTGAAGAATAGTTTGCAGTTCCTTAACTGCATCCTGTGATTCTGAAGACATTTCTTTCTGACTGCGGTAAAGCTTTGGGTAAAAAAGGCAAGCCCAACTTAATGGTCCGACTATCCCATCTACTTGCAGATTATTTTTTTTCTGAAATTCGATTACGGCTACTTCTGTTTCTAAGTCAAATTTACCACTAATGTTTGCTAGAATTCCCTGAGTTTGCAAATGCGCTTGTAGTTCATCGATTGAGTCCTGTACAGAGTTTGGCGTAAAACCTCGGTAAAGTATAGGACGTTTATTAAATACACAAATTTGTTTTTCTTCAGGGAAATAAGGCTTAGGTTGTTTCAGCCCTAGTAAGAGAGTTAGCGATCTAAATGCTCTATTCATTCAGTTCTCCTTGTAGTAATCTGTGAAAAGAATAATCTGACATCTCTACGAAAGGTCGGACGTTATATCTGCATCCAGCTTGACACCACAAATAAAGGACTTATAAATTAGCTTACTGAGTTATTTTCAGACACGTCATTCACAGTGTTCAAAAAATGTTACTAATTTGTGAATAAAACGTTGTTAATTTGATAGATAAATTCCAAATTTTTGCGAACAATTTATAAGCCTTGTCCCTTATTTGTAGAGACTTCCATCAAAAAGTGTCCTTCGATAAATTTGTGATTCATACCTGCTATGAGAGCAGCGCGTGAAGATTTTGTTCGTTAAAATGTTGCTAATACCAGATTTATAACGGACTGAGAGGGTGATATTTATGTCAGATCAGTCAGAGGGTTGGAATCTACCTAAAAGTTGGAATCGCAGAGTTTTGAAGGACTGGGAAATAGATCGGCTACTGACTGATTTGGAGGCAAGAACTCGAAAGCGCTACAGACAAAATACCAGGAAAGACTTATTACTTGGGTTATTGTGTGGATATGGAATTAAGAAGATAAGTAAAGATTTACACAAGGATAATGGTGTTGTGAGAGCGGGTCTTAGTAATATCTACCGAGATATTGAAACTTTGACCGAAGAGCCAAACTACAGTGTAAAATCCAGCAACCTTGTCTACGTTTTGGAGAGATATGGATATCGCAGAGGTTGCGTTGCATCTGTTGCAAATTACCGTCGCATCCCCAGTAATCTGCCAGCACCTACTTACACACAATTTGTTGGTCGGGAGGAAGAGATGGAAACGCTACTACAACGTCTTTCTCTAAATCATGCGGCTCATATGATTACGGTGCATGGTATTGGTGGTGTGGGGAAAACGGCACTGGTGTTAGAAGCTGCTCGTTTGTGCTTAAAAGCTAGTTGTGAAAATCTTGCTGACGCATCGAAATTTGAAGCGATTATTTTCACTTCAGCCAAACAACAAGAACTCGTCCCGAATAGAATTTTTCAGCGGCAGCAGGGACAGCGTAATTTGCGCGGTATTTTTCGGGAAATTGCCAATACTTTAGACGACGTAACGATTATTCAGTCTCCCCCTTCGGAGCAATTTGACCGGGTGCGTCGTAGTCTCTCCAGACAGCGATCGCTTTTAATTGTAGACAACATGGAAACCATCGATGATCGAGATGAGGTCATAGACTTTCTCTACAATCTGCCTGTTTGCGTCAAAGTAGTAATTACTACCCGCGAACGAATGGCTTTACTGCCAATTAGTTTGCAAAACTTGCCCTTAAATGATGGTTTGCAATTAATACAGCAACAAGCTAAAGAAAAAAGTATAACTCTTAACGAGCAAGATTCTAAAGACCTCTACGCTCGCACTGGCGGAATTCCCCTAGCGATTGTTTATGCTCTCGGTCAAGTCTCTAGTGGCTATTCTCTCACATCAGTGTTAACACAGCTAGCTTTAGCTACAGGTGATGTGGCTAGTTTCTGCTTTGAGCAATCAGTGCAAGGAATCATAGAACAGCCACCCCATCAGTTATTAATGTCACTGGCAATTTTTCCTGACTTTCCCTTGCAAGCTGCTGTAGCTGAAGTTGCTGGACTGACAGCAGCACCTGATTGTGTCAATCTTGGCTTAGGACGCTTGCAGGAACTGTCTCTGATAACTCATAATCAAAAAACTGGACGATATGAGATGCTTTCTCTCACTCGCGAGTATGCTTTAGCACAACTAGCTGCTGACCCAAATTTTGAGAAAGAAGCACGAGAACGCTGGGTAAAATGGTATCTCGATTTTGCCCACACTTATGCTGGAGAAGATTGGGAAAAGTTGATATATTACAACAAGCTAGAGGAAGAACACGGAAATTTGCGTGCGGTACTTTATTGGTGTAAAGACCAAGGTTATTATGAACAAGTTAGGGATTTATGGCTTCTGTTAAATCACTATGCAAATCTTTACGCCGATTGGGATGAACGTCTAGATTGGTTGCAATGGCTGATAGAAGAATCAAAACGACGTTATGAATGGTCATCTTTTGTCAAAATCGCGATCCGCAAAAGCTGGCTGCTGATTCGAGAGTGTTCAGAGCAAAGTTTGAAAGAAGCAGAGGAAATTTTGCAGGAAACGTGGGTTTTACGCCACCATGCAGACTTGTGCGTTCAAGCTGATTTAGCTGAAAGTATCGTCAGGCTGCAAATCAGATATAAAAATTATGAAAATGCCCGTCACTGGCTGAATATAGAAGAAGAATTGGTGCATGAAGCGCATTTAGACCAGTACAAGCACATTCGTTATTTTATCCCAGTTCTCTACCACCGCGCCGAAATCTTCTATAAAGAAGGTCAATATGCCGAAGCTAAAGCGCTTTTTCAACAAGCCATGCAAAGTGCAGAACAAATAAAGTGGCATCGGGTAATTAACTCGGCTCAAAATTGGTTGGCTGATATTGCCATTCGAGAAGGCGATCGCTTTGCAGCTCAACAACTATTAATTCAAGGCTTGGCTGTAGCCCAAAGCCACAAAAATAAACGCCGTCTTGCTCGCTATCAACGCTCTCGCGCTTATTGGGAAAAAAAATGGGGAAGTCCGGAAGAAACACAGAAATTTGCCATCAAAGCAATAGATAGTTTTGAGCATCTAGGGATGACGCTAGATGCAGAAGAAATGCAATTTTTACTTAATTGCTCATGAGGGGCAA
>NZ_JAOWRF010000052.1 GCF_025753815.1 Plectonema radiosum NIES-515
AATCGAGAGGTTTTCTATCTCCTTAGCATCTCGAAATCTGCCGACGGTGCGGGTTAACGGCTCGGAATTCTGCCCCAAAATCCGACCACCAGAAGTATCTTGGTTACGCTCTGTTAGTTCATTGAGTACATCGGTTAAGCCAATATTTAATGCTTGTAAGCGGCTTAAGTCAACTAAGACGCGCACTTCTTCTTCTGCCGCACCAGATATATCAACTGCGGCAACTCCCGGTACAACGCTGAGTTCCCGCGATAATTCTTCATCGGCAAATACACGTAAGTCTTTACCTTGAAGTGAGGTAGATGTCAGTGCTAATTCGTAAATTGGTAGTTGTGAGGGATCGACTTTAAATAAGCGTGGCTCTTCAATTGTGTCTGGTAACTGTCCTCTGCTTCGGTTAAAAGCTGCGGTAGCATCGTTGAGAGCCTGGTCAATATCGCCTCCGGGTTCAAAGTATAAATCGAGGCTGACTTGTCCTTCACGGGTGCGGGAAAAAACTTGTACTACATTCTCGGTTGCCGATAAAGCTTCTTCTAGGGGTCTGGTGATTTCATCTACTGCTACTTCTGGGGAAATGCCGGGTGCTTCTAAACGCACACCGATTCGCGGGTAGGTAATTGCCGGTAGAAGATCCACTTGGATGGTTGTCATAAAGTATATCCCCATGACAATCACTGCTAGGGTGAGCATGAGTGTGCCGATATGTTGACGGATAGCGATCGCGCTAATACTAAATCCGCTTCCTTTAGTTTGCTGCATCTGTCGCTCCCCTCCAATTCAAAATATTTTTTATCGCGTTGGATAATTGTGGGATGAATCGTAAAGACGTTTTTCTGGAACGTCTCTACAATACGTTGGGATGAATCGTAAAGACGTTCGGTCCGGAACGTCTCTACAATACGTTGGGATGAATCGTAAAGACGTTTTTCTGGAACGTCTCTACAATACGTTGGGATGAATCGTAAAGACGTTGGGACCGAACGTCTCTACAATACGTTGGGATGAATCGTAAAGACGTTCGGTCCGGAACGTCTCTACAATACGTTGGGATGAATCGTAAAGACGTTCGGTCCGGAACGTCTCTACAATACGTTGGGATGAATCGTAGAGACGTTTTGCTGGAACGTCTCTACAATACGTTGGGATGAATCGTAGAGACGTTTTGCTGGAACGTCTCTACAATATGTTGGGATGAATCGTAAAGACGTTCCGCCGGAACGTCTCTACAATACGTTAAATTTATCGACGTAGATTGCATTCATCATTTTGGAAATATGCAACTCCTTTTTAATTTTTAATTCGGCTTCGGGCTTGATTCTGGTTTCTCGGAAATAATCGAAATCCGCACATCTTGCCCATCTTTTAACGGCTTACCACTCCGCACTACAAAGGATTCTCCTGGTTGTAAGCCGGATAAAATTTCTACTTTGCTGTCGGCTTTTTCTCCAAGGGTCACAGATTTAGATGTCACTTTCGGTTTCCCGTCTGTGTTATTTATGACAAATACTGTGCCATTGCGATTTGGGGTTTCTCTGTCGGTGGGAGAAGGGGAGGAAACCCCACCGCTAGGTTGCTGAATTGCTGTTTGGGGTATGACTACTCGCTGTTGTGCGCTGCTTTGAAAATTCACCCGCGCTAGCAATCCGCTGCCAATTTTGCCATCGGTGTTGGGAATCTCCACCTCAACTGGTACTAAGCGAGATGTTGTATCGGCAGCTGGGGAAATACGTATTACTCGACCAGTATATTTTTTATTTGGGAAGGCATCTAAGCTGACTTGTACAGATTGTCCTAGTTGAATTTTTCCTAGTTCTAATTCCGAAACTTGAACGATGACTTTCACACGGCTAAAATCGCCTATTTTCAAGATTTCGTTCCCAGGCTGAAGAAGGTTGCCCGGTTCTGTGACTTTTTCGGTGATTACACCGGCGATGGGAGATGTCAGTTTTGCATAAGAACGACGCTCTTTAGCTTCGGCAACTAGTGCTTGTTGAGCAACGACTCTACCTTGGGCAGCGGCAACGGCTTGCTGTTCTGTGCTGACTTGCTCAGTAGCTGCACGGAGAGCCTGAGTAGCAGTTCGCGCTTGTGTTTGTGATTGTTCGGCGGATTGTAGAGCGATCGCTCCTTCTTTTAATAGCTTCTGTTGCCGTTGTGAGTCTGCTTGAGCTTGTACTACTTGTAGTCGCGCTTGTTCTACTTCTGCACGGGCATTACTTATGAGAGTTCTCGCTCTTGCTACTTCTGATTTTAAAGATGCTAATTCTGCTTCTGCTTGCTTTAGTGCTGTTAATAATAAGGCATCATCTAATTGTCCGATGACTTGCCCGCCTTTGACGGCATTGCCCATATCTACATTTAAAGCTAAAAGTCGCCCTTCGACTTGCGATCGCAACGAGACAACCCGAAATGCATTGGTAGTGCCTGTATATAGCGGTTCTTGTCGCAGCAAACCAGATCGAGCGATCGCTACATCTACTGCCGTTGCATTATTACGTTGTTCTTTACCACTACGCTGAGATTCCGCTTCAGCCGACTCTTTGGGAAGTAAGCCGCAACTCATCGTTAACGGTCCTATTCCTAACACACAGGCAATTAATCCGATAGATGAGGATACGGGGGAACGGAAAGAAAAAGTTATCTCTTTATCTCCTTGTCTCCTTGTGTAGTTATACGGCATATTTTTGTCCAAAATCAATTTTTTCGCTTATTTTAAGGCGGTTTTAGCTTCAAACAGCCGTTCATTACCAAGTAATCTTGATATATATCACTTATAAAAAAAGGTAAGAAAGCATAAGTCTGCTATCGTAATTTATTTAATACGATAAATTACTGCTTTTTCGCAAAACAATGTCTTAAACAATACATATTTTTATTTGCTCTAGAAGAAATAGATTCTAGATTAATTTATGCATTTACTGGCTGATTATAAAGATTTTTTAACTAAGCTTTACTCTGCCCCTAGTTATAAAACTCTAACTACTGATTCGTGACTTTTTTCACTTCTATCTTTTGGCTTAAAACAGTAGAAAATTTTTATTTCTCGCATTGTAGCGAAACTATCGGTAATTTTGAGAAAATAACGTTTATATTAAGAAAAGTGAAATAATCTGGTATTTGAGACCAGATTGTACATTGACATTGCGTGAGGAAGGCAACCTGTGACATCACCGCTGTATTTTGCACAAACTGCTGATGAATCCCAGATTATAGAGTTTTTTACCGAATCGGTGGGACAGTGGCGTTCAGAACGGCGCTATTATACTCTTCCGGAGGGAGAAACAAAGGAGATGGTGAGTATAATTACTATCCGTTTTTTAAAGCCTGGATCTGACGAGTTGCAAAAACTAGCTCATATGCATAATTTGCCAGATATCGCAAGTTTAATTTGCGGTACCCACGTCAGTTGGGATACAGATTCAGTGACGGGAAAAAAGGAATCTAAAGGTTCAACTTTGTTTGGTGTTTTAGGAAGTATTTTATATCGCGATCGCGGTTTTGCGACTTCCAAACCAGTTACCGCACAATATTATTTCCCCAACCCGAAAACTTTATGTTTGCGAACCGAGTACAACAATTCAGTATTCGAGGAAGAGTTAAAGCTAATTGGTGAAAAATACCGCACTCGTCAATCAATTATCTCTCGTGCGGGTGAACAATTGATGATTGGTCAATATTTAGAAAAGAGAATTGATTAACGTAGTGAGGACTGAAGTCCTCATCTTGAATAAAGACGTAGAGCGTGGAACGTCTCTACTCGTAATGTGTTTAGTCTTTGACATTAAGCGATGATATTATGTCCGTTTAATTGACATTAATAAAAAAATCCGAAATCCTTGTAGAGACGTAGAGCGTGGAACGTCTCTACTCGTAATGTGTTTAGTCTTTGACATTAAGCGATGAATCGCTTACTACGAAAAAATTAAGCGCTTGTAGCTTCAGATTGATTGAAGGCAGAACGTGCATTCAATGACAAACCTACACGAGAAATACCCGTGAAGAGAATGCTGACACCGACAAGTGTACCAATCAACCAAGGTGCATTAAAGGGAAACTGAAACCAAATCATTGCGCCTAATATCAAAGTGATGATACCATTACCAAGTACCCAAGTCCAGTTTTGTTGCGGACGCAAGCGGAAGGCAAGGATTAGCTCGAATACACCTTCGGTTAACAAAAAGCTACCTAACAACAAAGTTAGTGTGAGAATACCATTGAGAGGGTAAACAAACAACATTATACCTGTGGCAATGTAAAGTCCGCTCAATAAAAGCTTCCAAACAAAGCCTCCTCGATCGCGAGTTTCAGTAGCGTAGACTAGTTTGGCAAATCCCGAAGAGATGAGAATCAAGGCAAACCAAGTCTCAGCGAAAATTGTCGAGACAGAAGGTAAAGCGATCGCTACAATTCCTAAAACAATTAAAAGAACGCCAATTATTAGCGATCTATTGATATTCTTTTTGACATCACCAGAAACGTTGGTTGTCATATAATTTTTTTCCCTATGCTTTATGTTGATACAATTAGACTAGGGAATTTTTGCATAATTTACTACAACCCTAAGATATACGTCATTTAGTTTAGATAATGCCATGATGTAATATCGTCTCCGGTAGATTACATATGATGTAGAGACGTAAGCTAGCTACGTCTAATCAAGGATTTCGGATTTTTTTATTAATGTCAATTAAACGGACATAATATAACTTGGCAATTCTAATTGTAGTTCAAAACCAGGTAAAACCTCTTCACCCCTAAGTACCCCTGGGAGTTGAACTATTTCTACAGGTTGATTTTCTCGATAAATCTCGACTTGCTGATCTTGAAAATTAATCAACCAACCTAAAGGCAAACCATTTTCGAGATACTCTTGCATCTTATCTTGCACTTGTCGGAGGCGATCGCTTTGGGAACGCAGTTCTATGACAAAATCTGGTATGATGGGAGGGAATTTTTTGCGTTCATCTGGAGTCAGCGCTTCCCATCGTTACTAATTTTACCCAAGCTGCCAAAGAGCGATCGCTTTGCTCCATTCCCAAGCCGAAAAATAGTCGAGGAACTGAAAACCTTTCCCAATCTGGTTTGACGGTTCCAGATTCCTAAGTCTGTAATGAAATCCGCTTCTTGATTTCCGCTTTCTCCTCCCACTGGTGACACAATAATTAATTCTCCTTTTGCATTCAATTCCAGATTCAACTCTCGATTTGCGGTGCAAAGTTGATAAAATTGCTCATCTGTAAGGTGAACAATCGGTTCTAGATTTAGCACAATTGTATTCATCGAACTACCTTTGGGTATAGCAGTGAATTGCTTTGATTATTCATATATAGCAATCCTTGTAGAGACGTTCCGGCGGAACGTCTTTACAATATGTGTGAATACCGTTGGTGTGAATTGTTCGCGGCACGCTTTCGCCCTCAGGCTGGAAGCCTGGGGCTATACAAACGAACCCCGCCTTCGCGGGCTATGAAATTCTAGCACGCCCTCAGGCTGGAAGCCTGGGGCTATACAAACGAACCCCGCCTTCGCGGGCTATGAAATTCTAGTCCGCGAAGGCGGGCTTGGTTCGTTTAGCCACACCCTTCTAGGGTGATGGCGGTATGTTGCTTCATGTGTATTAATAATGACTTCCCGATTTACGATGATGCACGGCGGTTACAGCATCTTGATTTAACACTTTGCCGTTATCCACACTTGCATAAACCAACCAGTGATCCCCAGCTTCCATCCGGGTTTGCACGGAGCATTCAAGGTATGATAAAGCGCCTGAAAGTATGGGACAACCGTTGCTGGCTTCTTCAGTTTCTATACCGGCAAATCGGTCTTGTCCTGGGGTGAAGGATTTCATGAAGTGCTTTCGCAGTTCTTTGCCTTCAGCTAAAATGTTAACAACAAATTGGTTGCCTGAGTGCGTCAGCGGTTCCATTGCCCGGTCTTTGGCTACAGCAATTGTTAAACCTGGGGGATTAAAGCTTGCTTGAGATACCCAAGATGCTAGCATTCCACTAGATACACCACCTTGCTTGGCTGTCACCACACACAGAGAACCGATAATTCGACCAACCGCTTGTTCAACGTTGCTGGCAGCTTGAGTGCGTGGTGCCCGAACTTTATTCACTCTTTTTAACGCTTGGGCAAAGTCGGTTCCAGCTTCTTCGCAGGTTTGTAAGGTGACTTCGTTGGGTTTGAATTTGACACGGATGGTGTCAAATCCAAAGCGATAACCAGCGTCTTTTAATTTGCTTTCGATTAAATCAACTGCTTCACCACTCCAGCCATAGGAACCAAAGACACCAGCGAGTTTGTTGTTAGTAGCGGTGGAAAGAACAATCCCTAAAGCTGTTTGTACGGGGGTTGGTGCGTGTCCACCAAGGGTAGGGGAACCGATGACAAAGCCTGAGGCTTTTTCTACAGCAGCACGGATTTCTTCGGGGTCAGCAAATTCGCAGTTAATTGATTCTACACTGACGCCGGCTTTGGTGATGCCGCGAGCGATCGCAGAAGCCAAAGTCGTTGTATTTCCATAGGCAGAAGCATAAATCAACGCGACTGTGGTATCCGCAGATGTTTGCTGCCGACTCCATTGGCGATAAGCATGTGTTAATTCAATTAAACCGTAACGCACCAAAGGTCCGTGTCCGGTAGCATACAAACGAGCGGGTAAATCGGAAAGTTTATCCAGCGCTGTTTCCACTTGACGCGCATGAGGAGCCATGAGACAATCAAAATAATAGCGCCTGTCTTCGTTAATTGTCTCCCAACCTTCATCAAAAACTTGATCGCCGCAGATATGCGCTCCAAATAGCTTATCTGAGTAAAGAATTTCCGTTTGCGGATCGTAGGTGCAAAGTTGATCTGGGTAGCGGGGATTGGGGGTAGGAATAAATTCTAGGTGATGACCTTTGCCTAAATCGATAGTTTCTTCACCGCGTTTGACGAGAATTGGCAAATCTTGATTTTCCAGCGCTGCACGCAGATTTATCGCTCCCGGATTAGAACAAACAAAAGTTATCTGCGGTGCAAGTTCTAATAAAGCTTTGATAGTTGCGGCGCGATTGGGATTAATATGACCGAGAATCACATAATCAATATCTTTGATATTAAACCGCTGTTGCAACGCTTGCAGATAAATTTCTGTAAAGGTTTCTCCCGGAGGATCGATTAGAGCGGTTTTATCGCCTTGAATTAAATAAGAATTCGCAGTTGTACCTTTGGCTAGGGCATATTCAATTTCAAATCTTAGCCTAGTCCAACTGCGCGATCGCATTACTGTTGTATCTGTACCAATCGGGAGAACCTGAACGTCACGGGGTTTATTTGTTTGCATAGCTTTGTGGGGAGTGGGGGAG
>NZ_JAOWRF010000019.1 GCF_025753815.1 Plectonema radiosum NIES-515
GGGGATGAGGAAGCAAATTCCTCCAAGTCGTCCTTATCCCCCTTGTCCTCCAAGTCGTCCTCCTGCCCCTCTGTCTCCTTCTCCCCATTTCCCAAAGCTTCTAAAATCCGACTTATCCGGCGAATGTGACCGGAAAATGTAGATAAACTTTGCTGTAGGGATTGTTCATCGCCAATATCTGCCAGTATCTTCTCAAACCAAGGTATTTCTACAGGTTCGCGGGCGGGGACAAATAAACCCACTTTCGCCATCAATGCTGCTAAAGCGAGGGTTTTCAAGCTGACAGTTTTACCGCCGGTGTTTGGTCCTGTGATCGTCACCACCCGAATTTGCGGTTGAATCAGTAAATCCACGGGAATTACTGCTGAACCTTGTTCGTGTTGATGCTGCCAGACTAAAAGCGGATGACGCAATTGCCGTAAAGTAATAGTTTCATTTTCTTCCCGCTGGATAAATCGGGGGGGATTTGCTCCTAACCAGAAACTATAACGCGCTCTAGCGGTTGCTAAATCCAAAGTTGTGACAATTGCTAGCAATCTTTCCAAATCTGGTTTGACTGCTGCAACTTGCTGTGTTAGAGTGCGGCGAATCGCTTCTTCTTCAACTTGTTCTTTTTTCGTTGTTTGCCGTAGTTGATTGCCCCAAGGCACAATGGAATTAGGTTCTATATACAGCGTTGCGCCGCTGGTAGAGGTATCGTGAACAATGCCGGGAATCGCGTCTTTTTGGGGTGCTTTCACGGGGATCACGTAGCGATCGCCTCTTTGGGTAATTATTTGTTCTTGAACTGCGCCATATTTAACTTGTAAAATATTTTGCAGTTTTTGAGTAATTTGGCTGCGTAATTTCCGCAAATCATTGCGAATATCATTGAGTTTTTGGCTAGCGCGATCGGCTACTTGTGCGCGATCGTCAATACAACGGTGAATTTCTTGCTCTAGTTCTGGATAGGTCCGTAAATCGGCAATCAGCTGATTGAGTATGGGAAAATCAGGTTGGTTGTCAATTACACGGCGTAAATTTCTGGTTCCCGCAAGAGTAGTAGCGATCGCCAAAAGTTCCTCACCAGTTAAAACACCTTGGATTTCTGCCCGCTCTAGAGAATCACCAATATCTTGAATTCCCTCAAAAGACAGTCCCGTGGTGAGACGATTTTCTAATTCGTATATTTCCTTGGTTTGCTGAACCAAGTACTCGCTTTTTGCTCTGGAGTCAGGAATCGGCAAATAACGTGAGGCTAGCGCTCCTAGTTTCGTTGCCGCAAATGTGCTCATATGCTGGCAGAGCCGATGCCATTCTAGTAGTTCTAAAGTTTCAGACTGGATCAAGGCTTCAACATCTAATCTGAAATTATCGTAACAATACTACGAACAGACAGGTTCATTTTCAAGGGTGAAATTTCCGCCCATATTACTACTTACTGGTTATTTTTTGTGAAACCAATGCCCAATTAAAAGCGCTTTTCATACTCCAACACAGCATTAATGCCACATGAGTAAGTAGCAAAGTTGTCTTGATTGTTACCATTTGTGGCAGAACAATTAGAGTTAGTGAATAAAGGTGCAGAACCACGCAAGCGCAAGTTATCGTTTATTCGGTAGTTAACACCTAATTGTAAGGGGTCTTCGGCAGTCAAAATCTTGACACCAGAAACAGAAATTCTCGGAGTAATATCAACTCCAGCCTCCGCTCCCAATTCCAGACTAGAAGAATTGCTAACTGCTGAAATAGTCGGGAATAAACGGAATTCACTTAAGCCAAATGCATTGCCAATCTGGTTAAAAGTTCCCTGAAGGTTAAGAGCAGAACCTGCTAAGTTCGCAAGTGCCAGGGTACTGCCCCCACTTCCCAGGGTGTTGACAAAACTACCACCAAGCAAAGCCACAATCTCGGTTTCACTACGTGCAGGAGTGCTTCTTAATTCTAAATTTTGGTTAAGTTGGCTAGCCAAACCTTCAACACGCGCTTCAACTTGAATAGTTCTGATCGGTTCAAAGTTAGGAATAATACCATTGTTGTCGTTGATTTCCGATGATACTGATGTGGTACTGAGCCTAGTGGGAACAGCATCCAGCACCTTGGCTAATAGCCGAATATTTAATTCGGGGTCAAGTCCTCTTTCTGGGCTAAAGGTTGCTGTCTGTTCGTAGCCACGGGCAAGGTTCAACTGCGTGGTATACAAATTCACACCACCACTTCTTAGGCGAATAACTCCAGAGGGTAACAAATTACCCAAAGAGCCGTTGATGGTGAGCGCACCAGTAGCTCCAAAACTGATCAGAGGTGGACGAATAACTTTTACGTCTTTGGCTAGCTCAAGCTCTAAATTATTAAATCTGGTCGTTGTCCCAGTGGCGTTTTTGGAAGTGTCTTTGTTTTGCTTGAGGGCTTTAGCAGGGGAGGGTGGAATGCTTACATTGTTATTTGTCGGCTGAGTAGCGTTGGTAGATTCTGCTAACAAAATTTCACCATTTGTCAACTGTACTTTACCACCAATTATTGGGCTAAGTGCAGCACCAGTAATTGTCACATTCCCGCTAGCGCCACCTTGATACAATCCTTTGAGATTTAACGTCAATTGGTCAAGAGTTACCCTTAAGGGATTGTTTATTTGTACTTGTCGATTGTTGGAAATAGGAATCTCTCCCGCAGCTGCGACTTTACCCCGGCTATAATTACCCTGGAGATTTTCCACTCTTATGCTGTTAAAATTAAACAGGACTCTACCGTTAACATCTGTCAGTTGTCCTGGTAAAGCTTGAGCGGAAAAAACACCATTGTTGATGCTGGCAGTTCCATTAACAACTGGATCTTGTCTTGTCCCCCGCACTGTTAAGTCTATTTCTCCCTGACCATTTTCCAACGCCACTTGGTTAGTAAACAGATTTAATAATGCCAATCCTTCATTTTTCACCTTTACATCTAGCTGAATTTCATTGCTATCTGGTGCTGCTGACGCAAAAGGAAACTGGTAGGGAATGCTACCACTGATATTGACTGGTTCTGGACCAGAAACCTTGACTTGACTGCCAAAGTTGAGACGTCCGTTAGCATAAGCAAAAGTTGCAGCTGCTGATTCTATCGGCTTTTGATTGAGAGTTCCCTCAGTCACTTGCAATTCCCCCCTAGCTTGGGGGTTCTTAATACTGCCTGCTAAAGCTGCTGAAGCGTTCAGATTACCTGTAAAACCAATTGGCAGTTTGACAAAATTATTTAGTATTCCTACAGGGAAATTATTAACTCGTAATTGACCGGATTGTTCTTCACTACCGATCGCACCTGTAAAAGCGATCAGTTTGTTTTGAGACTCCAGTCGTAAGGGTAACAATGTTAGAATGCCATTTTCCAAGCTACCTTCGGCAATTACTTTTTCGGCACTATAGCAACGATCTATTTCTAAACATTGATTTTGTCCGTCCTTTGCACCCCAAACAAAGTTTTGACCGTTCAAATTAAACTTCACACCCAGTCCTTTTGCCGTACCTGTTTCCACAGCAATATCACCGTTGAAAGTGCCGGTTAAATCTGCCAATGCTGGTAAAATAGAAGCACTCTGCTGCTCTTCTTTTTGTGCTAAAAGTGCATCAATTTCATAAAAGCGCTGGAGTTGGGTAAATAAAGGCTGATTGGCTAAACCTTGTGGGGTGGTGACTAAATCCGCAGCTTTGCCATAAGTTGGTGCTTCGGCACCGCGTTGAAAATCTTGGATTTCAAATAACTGTGCTACAACCAAGACATCTTGGATATTACCTTGATTGATGTTAACAGACGCTTGCAGTTGCGGAGTTTTGTCAGCTTGCTTAAAAGTGCCGCTGAAAGCGTAGCGACTCTTGCCTTTAGTGAATTCGCTATTATTTAGTGTTGCTACACCGTTGTTGTAGTTAAACTGTGCAGCAAAGCGATCGCCTTTAATTCTGCCAACTTCGGGTTTCTCAATCTTAATATTACCCATTGTCGCAAATGTTCGCTGATTAACCTGTAAATCTCCTGATATCAATCCAGCGATCCTGTCCCCTACACCCAAACGAATATTCGGTGGTGGATTTAATTTCAATACCTGCAAGGGGAAATCTTTGACTTGCACAGCCAAATTATCTCCTTGACTGCCACCAATTACTGATGCTTCCTTCCACTGTACTACAAAGGATTCAGGGCGATTATTGGCATTTAGCTTTAAAGCAATGCGATCGCTTCTCAGAGGAGGGGGGGAGGGGGGGGATGTTGACTGTTGACCGTTGACCGTTGAACGTTGACCATCAGTCCCTACTAGATCCAAATTTAAACCACGCCCTTGCACTGATTCAACTTTACCACTCAACACCGGATCAAAAGCTAAACTATTTACCACCAAGTCGCGTAAATTGAGTTGCCCTTCAACATTTGGCAAAGGCAACTTTCCGGTGACTTGTCCACTAAAATCGGCTCTCCCTGCCAAGGCTACCCCATACGGCAGCTTTAGAGGCAATTGTTGGATATTGTAATTTTGTGCTTGTACATTCAGATTTAAATTAGTAATTTCCGGGATACTTGCGTTCGCGTTGACAAATATATCACCACTAACATTTAAATCTGGAGCGGTAGCTTTGACAATCGTCAGCTTTTGACCATTCCAGGCGATCGCAGCATTCAACGGTTTCTCAAGTCCTGGAATACCTTGAGATAACTGTACATCACCAGCGGCACGCACATCTGATAATTTGGGTGATGCCACCGCACCCGCTACTTGCAACTGACCTCCCAAATCCCCGCGTAATTGCTGATTAAAGCGGTTTAATTCTACACCCGAAGCCGCCACTAAAGCTTGATAGCGACCATTAGCAAGTTGAATATTTGAAGCTGTAACTGTCCCACCCGCAACATTTACCCTTGCTTGACCTGTGGCTTGAATATTTTGCCGTTGGGATGGTTCCAAACTTCCTGCCACATTAAATTGACCATTTAAATCACCTTGAAACTGCGGTGGTACCTTCGCTAAACGCTGCAATGGCACGTTATTTGCTTCAACTTGAGCCTGATAGCGACCATTAGCCAATTGAATATTTGCAGAGACGTTCCGCTGGAACGTCTCTACTGTACCCTTGCCAAAATTTACCCTTGCTTGACCGGTGGCTTGAATATTTTGCCGTTGGGATGGTTCCAAACTTCCTGCGACATTAAATTGACCGTTTAAATCACCTTGAAACTGCGGTGGTACTGATGGCAAACGCTGCAAAGGCACATTATTTGCTTGCACTTGCGCTTGATAGCGACCATTAGCCAATTGAATATTTGCAGAGACGTTCCGCTGGAACGTGTCTACTGTACCCCTTCCAAAATTCACCCTTGCCCGACCAGTAGCTTGAATAGTTTCTGGTTGAAAGGAAGTAGCGCTGCCTGCGACATTAAATTGACCATTTAAATCACCTTGAAGTTGCGGTGGTACTGATGGCAAACGCTGCAATGGCACATTATTTGCTTGCACCAGTGCTTGATACACCCCATTAGCCAGTTGAATATTTGATGCCGTAATTGTGCCATTTCCCACATTCACCCGTGCCTGACCAGTAGCTTGGATAGTTTCCGGTGTAATTGATTCCGCGCTTCCTGCCACCTGAAACTGACCGGTTAACCTGCCGCGAAAATCCTTAGCCGTTGGTGCTAATTCTTGCACAGATACATCATTTGCCCGCACTTCTGCTTGATATACCCCATCAGCCAGTCGGATATTTGTAGCTGTAATACCACCACCAACACCCAAACGTGCAACGCCAGTAGCTTGGAGAGTTTTTAGGCTAAAATTATCTCTACTGGTTGCAATTTGGAACTTACCCGCCAAAGGTGCTTGTAAAATAGGGGGACTCTTTTTCAAGACTCGTCCCAGTCGCACACCTGATGCGATTAATTGAGCCGAAACGTTTTGGTCTTGCAGCTTGATGTTAGAAATTGCAACAGTACCACCACCAATTTGAACTCGTCCGTTTTCCGAGTCAACTTTGGCAATTTGAAACGGACCCGTAGTGCCGGATAATTTGAAACGACCGTTTAAGAGTGCTCCAGCCAAAGAGACATTTTGCAGTTGTTGTTTGTTGACAAACGGTTCTAACTGTATACCTTTAGTTTGGGCTACAGCTTGCCAGCGTTGATTGGCAAAACTGCCGTTTGCTAGTACTGTACCCCCAGCGACACTAGCAACCACATTGCGGAAAGAAACGCTTTTATCTGGTGCGATCGCTATTTCACCAGTTGTCGGGTAGGTAGCGCGTGGTGCTTGAAACTCTACCACAGTTTGCACATTACTACCACCGCCACTTAAATTAGCATCGCCAGAAACAGTGCCAATTTGCACATTTGATGTATTTACGTCATAAACCTTTGCAAATACGTCTCCAGGCAGATTTTTGGCGCGGAAATTGACATTGATTTGGGGAACTTTACCAAGAGCGATCGTGCCACTACCAGTCACATCGCCGCCTAATTTTACCTTCCCTTGAATATCTTTTAAGGTAATTAGGGAAGCGGCAGTGGAAAAATAAAATTTACTCCGGAAGGTATCAAAATCAACTTTGTCAATTTTGGCAGGTTTGGTGCTGACAACTGTACCAGAGAGAAATGGTTTGGAGATTCCTCCCCCAATCTGCAAGTCGGTTTTTACTTCTCCACTTACAGCTAAAGGCGATTTCACCTTGAGAGTTTCTATTGCATTGGCTACACTTATCGGTTGCGATCGCGCTGTCAGCTTAAACCCACTTGTTGTATCAATGATGCCATTAGCTACCAAGGGAATTTTACCGTAGCTAGTCGCCACATTATCAACCTTGATTTGCGTACCTTGGAAATTGAGATTTCCTTGGGAATTGACAAATGGTTGTGGCACTTTGGGAATCTGAAATCGCACTCCCTGTAAACTAGCGCTTCCTTCTAGTAAAGGTTGTTTTTTCCCGTTTAATTCAACTTGTAAATTACCATTAGTTCGCCCCGCCTCCAATATCAGTGGTAATTTGATCACACCAGTGATATCAGAAGCAAGAAAATCTTGCGCTTGAACCTTTAACTTAGCTTGTTGTATCGCTCCTCCCTCTACACGCACATCTCCCCCAAGGGCAATTGTCCCACCAGTATCTGGTAGCCCTTGCAGGTCAAATCTAATCAGCTTGT
The DNA here is from genome assembly GCF_025753815.1 of Plectonema radiosum NIES-515. Taxonomy (GTDB): domain Bacteria; phylum Cyanobacteriota; class Cyanobacteriia; order Cyanobacteriales; family Nostocaceae; genus Hassallia; species Hassallia radiosum_A. The sequence goes on from NZ_JAOWRF010000019.1 coordinate 7,135, forward strand.
TGTTTTCCAGAGGTTGGGCATAACCGTTAAGCTGCGAAAACGCCACAGTTGGGGGAGGGGGAGTGGGAGAGGGGGAGAGGGGGAGAGGGGGAGAGGGGGAAAATTCCCAATTCGGAATCGAATATTCAAAATCGCAACCTATT
>NZ_JAOWRF010000415.1 GCF_025753815.1 Plectonema radiosum NIES-515
CTTCTTCAACGTAGGAGACAGCCCCGACTGCGGTTGATGGTAATGTATTAATTGCGTCAATATTAACGTTTGGTAAGTGAGCGTATCCTGTGGGAATAGATACGATAAAGCTGGTTCCCTGGTCAACAATGCTACTTACGCTGATGATGCCACCGTGTAGTTTGACTAATTCTTGGACTAACGATAAACCAATTCCAGACCCTTCAAAACTACGTCCCTTTGCACCCTCTACTCGGTGGAAACGCTCGAATAAATGGGGTATTTCTTCTTCCGGGATGCCTGTGCCGGTATCACTTATTTCTAACTCGACGTGATTTTGGCAATTCTCCTTTGGAGACACTTCGTGAACGCGCAATGTTACTCTTATCTCTCCTTGGAAGGTAAACTTAAAGGCGTTGGAGAGCAAATTCAGCACAATCTTTTCCCACATTTGTCGGTCTACGTACACCGATGAAAGCAGAGGTGGGCATTGTACGATTAAGCGCATACCCGCTGCTTCAATTACTGAGCGAAACAAGCTAGCGAGTTCGGCAGTGAAGGCAGCTAAATCAATTGGTTCATATACAGCTTCGACTCGTCCTGCCTCAATGCGGGAGAAATCTAGGAGACTATTGACCAATTTTAGCAAGCGCTGTGAGTTGCGATGTATTAATTGCAATTGTTCTTGGTCTTGTGGCGCAAATTCTTGTACGCGGCGCAACATTTCCTCTAAAGGTGAGATAATTAGGGTTAGCGGGGTGCGAAACTCATGGCTGATATTGCTAAAAAAAGTCGTTTTCGCACGGTCTAACTCCAAGAGCGCTTCCGCTCGTTTTCGTTCTATTTCATAGGCACGAGCCGACGCGATCGCTGTTCCAATATTACCCGCAATCAACTGAAAGAAACCGCTATACTCTTCATCCAAAGCACGTCGTGGATTAATCCCAACTACCAGTAAACCTGCGGTCAAATTCTGATTTGCTTGGGTTATCGGTAATATTAATGCCGACTCAGCTAAGTCTGCATAACTAGAAGCACCCCAATTATCTACCCGTTCAGCTTGACCTGTCTGCACAACTTTTACCAACGGGAAGTTGTGTGTATCATCTGACAATAAATCTAAACTTTCTTGGCTTGCTATTTCTTTTGGTGCTAATCCCACTGATTTGATCAACTGAGCTTGTTTACCTGCTTCATCCAGCAAATAAATTAAACCAAAGGGAATATCAGCAGCATTATCAGCTAAAGTTTCCATACTGAGTTTGCAAGCAGACTCAGCAGTCTGGGCTTGGGAAGTTTTTGCGGCTAATTCTCGCAGAGTACGTAACCGTCGTTCGCTCAAAACCCGCTGAGTTGTTTCGGTAACCGCAGTAAAAATGCCACCGATGCCACCACTTTCATCTCGGATGGGACTATAAGAAAAAGTGAAGTAGCATTCCTCAAGATAACCATTGCGGTCTATTAAGAGTAACTGATCGTCAGACCAAGTAGCATTGCCTGTACTCATGACATCTTCGAGCATCGGTCCAATGATATCCCATATTTCCGACCAACACTTGCGTCCGGGCTGACCCAAAGCTTGGGGATGTTTAGTCGCTCCCAGAATTGGACGGTAAGCATCGTTATAAAGCATGACATATTCCGATCCCCACCAAATAAAAATTGGGAATCGAGAGGATAAGCAAATACTCACAGAAGTACGCAAACTCTGATTCCAATGCTGAACAGAACCGATTGGTGTAACTGACCAATCGAAAGTCCGCATCATTAGACTCATTTCCCCATTACCAGGAAAGATATCCTCTTGCTGATAATTTGGAGATGTAGAGCGATCGCTTAAGCGTTGGTAGTCCGATTCCTTGTCTTGCATTTTCAGGGGTTAATGAAAGGAGTGAGGATTTGCTGTGCAATATTAACCTACATTTAGGGTAATCTATTCTAGAGATACGGGAAAAGCGATCGCTTGGACGTGCAGAGAAATTTTTCACGAATGGTAGAGACGTAAAGAGTGGAACGTCTCTACAAAGGTTTGGGTAACGCATATTTAATTTTCTTTTATTATGTCTATTAGACATCTCCGGAAAACAATGTAGAGACTTCGTATTTCGCGTCTCTTGGGGTTTGGATAACGCATATTTAATTTTCGGAGATGTCTATTATGTAGTCAGCGCTCTTTGCGCTTAACTTCCCCCAAATCGCTCTTCCAAGGAATTCTGACCGTAAAAGTAGTACCAACCCCCACTTGACTTTCTAACTTAATGCTACCACCGTGTAATTCCACACATTTTTTTACCACAGCTAATCCTAAACCAGTCCCAGTCACATCACCGACATTTTCCCCTCGTTGAAAAGCTTGATAAAGTTGTTCTTCCTCTTCTTGAGAAATCCCTATTCCTTGGTCTTGTATCTGAAAAATAGCTTGTCCTGATTCAGCCGACAGTGTGAAATAGATTTTGCTATCATCTGGAGAATACTTAATCGCGTTATCAACCAAATTAGTGACAATCGAACGCAGCATTCTTTCATCCATCCAAGCGATTCTTTGAGAACATTGACTGACAAAAAGTATATCTTTTTCAGCGCGAGTACTAAACTTGATTTCTTCTAATAACGAAAAGCAAAAATCTTCTAAATCCAAAGGTTGCGGTCTAAATTCTAATTTACCAGCTTCCGCCCTCGTTAAAGTCAGAATATCTGTTAACAATTGTGTCATGGTTTTCGCGGAAGATTGAATGCGATGAAGATTTTTCAGCTTTTTTTCTTCTGACCATTCTTTATTAGAATTCTCTAAAAGTTGTGCCGAAATTAAAATAGTACTTAAAGGAGTGCGTAACTCATGAGAAAACATCGAGAAAAAACGAATTTTAAGTTCATTTAATTCTAGTTCTTTTTCTAAATTTCGCTGAACTTCTTCCGCTCGTTTTCGTTCGGTAATATCTTGGGTAACTACGGCTCGACGATAGACTTTTCCCAACCCATTTTTAATCGGGAAACTGTGTTCCCAAACCCAGCGCACCGAATCATCTGGACGCACAATGCGGTATTCAATTTCAAATTCTTTTTTAATGTTGTTTTGAAGGTTAGCAATCACAAGAGATTTATCTTCTGGATGAACAGCATCTAGAAATGATTGAGGATTTCTATACAAACTTTCACAAGTGCGTCCCCAAATCCTTTCATAAGCAGGATTCACATATAAAACTATGTCGGCTTTAGCATCCCTCATCCAAAAAATTTCATTAATATTTTCCGCAATTTGGCGAAACTTTTCTTCGCTGGCAGCTAGCGCTTCCTGTGCTTGCTTTTGTTGAGTAATATCGCGTGCTAATACCAATCTAGCAGGTCGTCCTTTAAATGTTAATTCATGGGAGGTAATTTCTACATCAATTTCTGTACCATCCCGCTTTTTATGTCTCCTAGTCGCGAATCGTTTATCTGCCCAACGTAGCCCAGGAATTCTATCAAGAAGCGCGGGCACTTCTTCTGGTGGACGAATATCTTTAATTGTCATAGATAGAAATTCGCTTTGTGAGTAGCCATACTGTTTAATAGCTACTTCATTCACAGCTAAAAAGCTTAAATTTTCTAAGTCATAAACCCATAAAGGATGAGGATTAAGTTCAAATAAATTTCGGTATCGTTGTTGACTTTCTCGTAAAGTATCTTCTAATTTTTGGCGAGTGCTAATTTGTCGATGTAATAATGAATAGACGATAAATAGTAGGGCAAAACTAATCCAATAACCAGTTATTGTGGCGACAATTGTGAACCGAAAACTTGCATCTGTAGCAGCTTGGTGACTCTCGACTAATGATTGCTCTTCTTTCTCAATTTGGGTAATTAATTGCCAAACTTCATCTTGAATTGTCAGGTTTTTATCTGTAATATATAATTGAATTGCTGTGTCATATTTATCTCGTTTGTAAAACTCAATAGACTGTTTGAGCAAACTTACTTTTTGGGCAATTAAAGGTTTGATGATATCTAGTCTCTGCTGTTGTGTGGGATTATTGGTAGTAGAGCGTTGAGCATCTGTTAATTTAGCTTCAATGCTTTGAATTGCCGTGTTGTATGTTTCTTCATAAGACTTGTTTCCGGTAATAATCAAGCTGCGTCTAGCTTTTTCAGCTTCTCGCACTGTAGTTAGCACATCTCTAACTTTTTGTATGACTTCGTAGGAATATTCTAATTGTCTTTCTCTAACGAATAATTTATCTGTATTTTGATATGAAATAATGTTAACAATTGCAATAATCACCATTGCCAATCCAAACCCGACAGCAATGATTTTTCTTTCCAATGACCATTTCATATGCAATGCTTGTATGGTAAAAAAATGGGGAATGGGGAATGGGGAATGGGGAATGGGGAATGGGGAATGGGGAATGGGGAATAGAAAAATAATTACCAATGCCCAATTACCAATGCCCAATTACCAATGCCCAATTACCATCTCTGTTGAGGTTCTTTTTTAATTAATATGCGAATTTTGCTTGTTGAAGACAATGTGCGTTTAGCGGAAGCGCTTTTAGAAGCTCTAACTGACCAATTGTATGTGGTAGATGTAGTCAAGGATGGGGAGTTTGCTTGGGATCAGGTTAAAGCGATCGCTTACGATTTGATTTTGTTAGATGTGATGCTTCCTAAGCTAGATGGGATCAGTCTTTGTCAACGCTTACGGCACCACGGTTATTCTCTACCTGTTTTGATGTTAACGGCTCGTGACACCAGTACAGATAAAGTTAATGGCTTAGACGCTGGTGCCGATGACTATGTGGTTAAACCCTTTGATTTGCAAGAGTTATTAGCTCGCATCCGCGCTTTATTGCGTCGGGGAAGTTCTACTTCTCCACCTATTCTGACATGGGGTAAGCTGCTTCTCAATCCTAGTACTTACGAAGTCACTTATTTGGATGTTCCTTTGCAATTAACCCCCAAAGAATTTAGTTTGTTGGAACTATTACTTCGCAATGGTCGTCGCGTCCTCAGTCGTGCTGTAATTATTGATAGCCTGTGGAAGAGTGAAAGTTCACCGGAAGAAGATACTGTTAAGGCTCATATTAAAAGTTTGCGTCATAAACTTAGAACTGTAGCCGCTCCGGAAGATTTCATCGAAACGGTTCATGGCTTGGGATATCGTTTGAAGCAATTGTCTTGAAAATTGGGCATTGGGTATCGGCTAGAGAAAGTTTATTTTCATCGTCTTTTTGTGTGATGGCTTTTTCTTGGGGATCAGTCTGAAATTCGTAATAGCTGTTAACTATGACAATTTTTTTACATTATCAATATTTGCTGACTTATGTCAGCCTTTTTTCTTTTTGAAAGTACTTGTAGAGGGCATTTCCAGGTATCTTCCCGATTTCTTCTCGATATTTTCTCCATATTTTCTCGATTCTTTCCTCAGGTTATATACTTCTGCGGTGTAACCTCAATATACAGTAACTATCATCACGAACTGTTGATATAACTGACACCCAGAGGTAAAGACCATGATAAATTATGCTGATAAACAAGAATTCATTCTAAGTCAAATTACACAAAAATCTTTTCAACGAGAAGATTTTAGTGGATGTGACTTAAGCGGAATCGACCTTAGGGCAGTTGACTTGAGTGGAATTAATTTGATTGGGGCAGATTTACGTGGGGCAAATTTGAGTGGATCTGTCCTTGTTGGGGCAAATCTGAGTGGCGCAAATTTAAGCGGAGCCAATTTGCAGTCAGCTTATTTATATGAAGCTTCATTATGTGAGGCTAATTTGAAGAATGCTGATTTAACCCGAGCCAACCTGTGTTGTGCTTTTTTGTGGCGAGTAAATTTGACAAAAAGTAAGCTTTGGGGAGCATCGTTGTGCGGTGCAGATTTGAGCGAAGCAAATTTGAGTGAAGCTAACTTGACTGAAGCATCATTAATTGAAGCAAACTTAATGAGAGCTAATTTAATCCAAGCGAAGCTATGTGGCGCGATTTTGCTCGAAGCTAATTTAAAGAAAGCCAATTTAACTTCAGCAGATCTAACTTCGGCAGACTTAACCGAGGCAAACTTAAGTGGAGCGAACCTTTGGGAGGCAAACTTGATTCATGCCAAGCTATGGGATGCTATTATGCCTGATGGAACGATTCAATACCCTCAAATCATGTTTTGTTAATGAGTGGTGAAGTCATTAGTCATTTATTATTGTCGTATTTTTGACTCATAACTAATGACTAATAACTAGTAATTAAAACTCACGTTTGGAAAAGATGAAGATAGCGATCGCTAACAAAATTACGCTGTAAAACAAGGCATAGCCAGCATTGGTAATTAGTGCCATTGAGTCAGGTAGCGCTGCAACACCATAAACAGCATCATTTTTTAAATCTAGCCGAGATAAATCAGGCAAGAGGAGATACAAGCCTTGAGTAACGCTTTCAATACTCTTGTTGTTTCCCAAACGACCAAATTTTACTAAATCTTGAGTAATGTTCCCCATTAAATACACTGCAAATGTTAAAGCAGTCGCTAATAGGGAACTAGTAAACACACCTAAGGCAATAGCTACAGCCGTAATTAAAGCTAGTTGCAAGAATAAGAAAATGACAGCAATTAAAATACTTGGTGTGGAATGAGGAATATTTCCAAACTGCAAAAATGCTAGATAAATCGCCGTCATAGCTGCAATAAGTGCAGCGAGCACTGTTAATAACCCGAAATATTTCCCAGTAATAAGTTCACTATGGCTGACTGGTTTGGTAATTAACACTAAAATAGTGCGTTTTTCAATTTCTTTGTTAATTAGTCCTGTACCCACAAATACGGCAACAATTAAGCCGAGGATATTCATCACTGCCAGACCAAAGTCTAAAAATATTTTATCTTCTGTCGAGGCAGCAAATTCGGGAAGTAAGCGGATGGCGACGGCGAGTATTACCGTATAAAAACCGATAATATAGAGAATGCGATCGCGTACCACTTCCCGAAACACATTCGTTGCTAGCACAAAAATTCTGCCCAAATTCATCGCTATTAAATTTTTATTAGTTAGTAGGAGCCTTGCTCCCGGTGGTTAGTGCTTGGTGGTTACTTAACAAAAAGTATCACTAACTTTCCCCCCCTTGTCCCCCTTTCTCCCCATGTCTCCCCATCTCCCCCCCCTCCAAAGCCCAAATTCCAAATAATAAGAAAATTTCAAAATTTTCTATCAAAATAGTAAA
>NZ_JAOWRF010000171.1 GCF_025753815.1 Plectonema radiosum NIES-515
CAAGGGGGAGCTGGGGAGCTTTCTTGAGAAATATTTTTTCTTTCTTGCCCTTTCCCCCTTCCCCTTTCCCCCTCTTCAAATGCCCTATGATACATTTTGTTGACTGGTGCTGTTTTAGGGTACAAAATCCACAAAAATATTTTTGATGAGTGTCGCTAAATATGACGACTCTTTGCTATTTGTTAAGAAGATTGTAATTAGGAGAGGAAACTATGACAGCTCAAGCCAAGAAACCTGCAAATCCAAAAGTCGGCGCAGAAGTTGCTCAAACGGGTGCTAAAGCTCCTTTTCCCTTTCGCACTGGAATCAGTTTATTTCTCCTAGCTGGTAATTTCCTGATAGCAGCAATTTACTTCCATCTGGTTAACTTTTAGTTGCTGACGCGGATTTAGAAGTTAGGAGGAGCGGAGTTAAGAGTTATAAAACTGTTAATTTTTCACTCTTGACTCTTAACTCCTAACTTTGACATTTGGTGTTGCTCAAATCGTACCTTTGAATAAACCTTTGGGACGAATTAGCAGCACCAGAATCATAATGAACAGCGCTACACCTTGTTTATACTGAGAACCCAGTCCAGGAATGATGGTGCTGACTTCTTGAACGATACCGATGATAAAAGCCGCTGCGATCGCTCCATAAGGATTGCCAATTCCCCCCAAAATCACTGAGGCAAACATAGGTAAAATCAAAAACCATCCCATGTTCGGGCGCACAGCTGTAATTAGCCCGTACATACTGCCTCCCAAGGATGTGAGCGTCCCGGCAATTATCCAAGTCCAGATAATCACAGAGTCAACATTAATACCAGAAACTCTCGCCAAATCCAAATCGTCGGCAACGGCTCGCATCGCTTTACCAATTTTGGTATTTTGTAAAAGATAATGCAGCGCCAAAATTGCCAACATCGCTAAGAACAAAACTAACAATTGATTTTGCGGCACCTTTAAACCCGCAATGTCTAAAGCAGGGGTAATCGGCAAATTATAATTTTGGTTACTACCACCCCAAATGAATATAATGGCATTGCGAATAAATAATGCCAGTCCGATGGACATAATAATCAGAGTAGTAGAAGTAGCACGGATAGAGCGCATCCTTGACCACAGCAGCTTTTCCGACAACACCATTACCGCTACCGTTCCTACCCCCCCTAGCAACATCGACACCCAAATATTTATCCCAAGATTATTTAAGAGCCATGTAAAATAAGCTCCCAATGTGAGAAAATCACCGTGAGCAAAGTTAGATAACCGTAAAATCCCATAGGTTAAAGTAAGTCCAACGGCTGCCAGAGCAATAATGCTCCCCACCGCAATTCCGTTAACAATTAATTGAGCTAGTTGTACATTCATATTCTTAAGTCAGTTTTAGAGAAGGGGAATGGATAATGTGGGCAATGGGCACGCTCGCATTGAAAATCAGATAAATTCTCCCTTCTCCCCCTGTCAAGAATTGTCAAGAACTGCTTCCCTGCCCCATGCCCCATCTCCCAGTCTTTAATTACCTTAGTAAAAAAAAAGCCATTTTGTAGATTTATGTGTTAGAACCACATGAGTGACTTGTGTGGATGCCTGTTAGAAGCTACCCGTGTGCTTGTAGTATCCGTCCCCAGCATTGTATCGGTTCACCAAAGCCAGTTTGTTTTGTTATCGCTATTTTTTACTGTGTTTTCTAATAATGTCATTTATGCATATCGTTACACTAGACGCTATCGGTTATGAGCTATAAATAAGAATAATTCGTATCCCAGTATACATAAAGTCTGATTCGCATCTCGATGGAAACTAATATTTGTTCAGCGGTCTAGTTGACCATGCAGCAGTATTCAAGCTTACCAGAACAGAATTCTCAGGTAGATACAAGAACAAAACTTTTGACATCAATCGAGCAACTTCGCGCCGATTTGTGGCTAGAATGCACTTTAAATAAGTTGCAAAGTCGTCTCAACGATTGTCTACTTTCTACTTGTACTACAGAAGCAGAAATTTTCCAGACAGTTGTAAACGAACTCAATAGTGCTTTAAAGGTCGGTGAAGTGGCGATCGCCAATTTTGCACCACAAGAAACAGTTGGCAAAATTTGCTATGCTTCTGGGTCTTCATCCAGACTGATTTCCAACGCCGTAAAAAAGCAGCAATTGAGCTTGCAACAAACAATAAACATTGAAAATTTACACCAATTAGAAAACCAACAACCACCGAATGCTTGGCGGTTAGCTTCCGATTTTGGCGGCTTTGCGAGCTGGTTAATTATCGTCACAGAATTAGAACAACCTAGTAGCGAGTCACTAAAAGCACCACAAGTTAAACTTACATCAAAATTGATGGCTCGCGCCGCTAATCAATGTGCGGTAGCTTTGGCACAACTGCGACAAATAAAATCTTTGCAGGAATGTTCTCAACATCTAGAAAGCTTTAATCAGCAACTAGAGCGCACTAATCAACTAAAAAACCAGTTTCTCGCAAATACCAGCCACGAAATTCGCACACCGCTTAGTTCTATTATCGGTTTCACTCAACTGCTCTTAGCCCAAGGCTACGATCCCGCAAGAGAACGTCACCAAGAGTATTTAAATATTATTCAGTCCAGCGGCAAGCACCTGCTAGCTTTAATTAACGATATTTTGGATTTATCAAAAATTGAAGCAAATCAGCTAGAGGTACAGTGGGAAACTGTAAATGTACTAACACTTTGTCGCAATGTTTTCGCTTTACTGAAAGAAAAAGCTGCTAATAAAAATTTGAAACTGTGTCTAGAGGTAGATCCAAATATCACAACTCTCGTAGCTGACTCTTTGCGACTCAAGCAAATGCTGTTAAATTTATTGTTCAACGGGATCAAGTTTACAACCACAGGAAGCGTTGGGTTAAAGGTAGATATCAAGGGTGAATTTATGTATTTTACAGTTTGGGACACTGGTGCTGGTATCTGCAAAGAAAACCAAACTGAACTTTTTCAACCTTATTTTCAAATTACCAATACTGCTACCAGTCGTGATGAAGGTACTGGTTTAGGATTAGCAGTGACTCAGAAACTCGTCGAAATTCACAGTGGCTGGTTGAAAGTAGAATCTAAAGTTAATCAAGGTTCCCGTTTTACCATCGTACTTCCCCTGACGCAAGAACAGGCAGATGGAGAAGAGGGGGTAGAGACGTTCCGGGGGAACGTCTCTACGGAAGATGAGGGAAATGGGGGGAATCTATATAGTACCTCATCATCAAAAATTTTGCTAGTGGAAGATGATTTTCCCAATGCCAAACTGATAAAAACTTATCTAGAAAAATTGGGTTATCAAGTAACTTGGGTAAAAAATGCTGCCGAAATGTGGCAAGCTCTCACAGAGTTGCAGCCTGCGGTGATTTTAATGGATGTGTATTTACCAGGTGAAAATGGTTTGAAGCTAGTACAACAACTAGGAGAAAATCAGCAGTATAAAACGATTCCGATAATAGCCCAAACAGCAATGGCAATGAAAGGCGATCGCGAAATCTGTCTCGCAGCTGGAGTTAATGGCTATATTTCTAAACCGATTGATTTGCCACTTTTAGCAACTTTGGTAGCAAAATACAGCAAACTAGGGCATGGGGCATAGGGCATGGGGCATAGAAAGAATCGTATTTATTCACGCACTTGCTTTCTTGAACTTCTTTAATTCCCATTGCCCATTGCCCTATGCCCAATCCCCCATCTTTCATACCACGTGCCTACAATAGAATTTGTTAGGCTGAATACGGTTTTGGGTGGATCTGCAAATGATGCTGACAGAGAAACTTGAGCAACTAAGAACTTTGTTTAGAGAAATGGAGCAGGCTTTAATTGCCTACTCTGGTGGTATTGATAGCACTTTGGTTGCTAAGATTGCTTATGATATTTTAGGCGATCGCGCTTTGGCTGTGACGGCTGTTTCTCCAAGTCTTTTGCCTGAGGAGTTGGAAGATGCCAAGATTCAAGCGGCAACTATTGGGATTTCTCATCAAATCGTCCAGACACACGAGATGTCCAATCCTAATTACACATCTAACCCTGTCAACCGCTGTTATTTTTGTAAAAGTGAACTGCACGACACTCTCAAACCTTTGGCTTTGAAGTTGGGTTATCCCTATGTTGTGGATGGGGTGAATGCTGATGATTTACATGATTATCGCCCAGGAATTCGTGCCGCAAAAGAAAGAGGTGCGCGATCGCCTTTAGCAGAAGTTAATATTTCTAAAGTCGAAGTTCGTCAACTTTCGCAACAACTGAGTTTACCCTGGTGGGATAAACCTGCTCAACCTTGTCTGAGTTCCCGTTTTCCCTATGGTGAAGAAATTACTGTTGCTAAGTTACAACGAGTAGGAAGAGCGGAAATTTACTTGCGGAAGTTCGGTTTAAAGAATTTGCGGGTGCGTTCTGATGGAGATACCGCACGCATTGAATTACCACCAGAACAAATCAAAGAGTTTGTGCTAACGACAGATTTACCAACAATAGTTTCTGCATTTCAAAATTTGGGATTTATCTACGTAACTTTGGATTTAGAAGGTTATCGTAGCGGGAAGTTAAATCAAGTTTTAAATCGCGAAACTTTGATTCAAGTCTAAATTTTTATTCGTAGTAAGCACTAAGAGTGCTTATTTAAAGCACTCTTAGTGCTTACTACGAAATCAATTAAGTTTTAGCCAGCTAAAGATATCTGCGGCTCGTATCTGCCAATCTGCTAAAGCATTGATAACAGGTAATTTATCATTATCATATTTCACTGCTGGCAATTGATTAGGTTCAAATACCATCACTGATTTATCATTATTGTCAATGAACCAACCTAGTTTTGTTCCCTGGTTAATACAGAAAATAATTTTATTAATGACGCGGTTAGGAAATTGATCGGGTGATAAAATTTCAATTGTCCAATCTGGATAGCTTTCAAATCTATTGGCAATCTCTCCATTTTCATCAGTTGGGATGCGTGACCATTCAAATACAGTAATATCTGGAACCAAAGAACGTCCCCCAAATGTGCAGCGTAACTCGGTTAATGCTAACGCTAGCTTTTTTGATTTACCTATTTGATTGATAGCAGATGATAACTCAGTTTGGATTATGCTATGTTTTCCCTGAGCCATTGGTTTTTGGCAGATTTTTCCGTCAACGTATTCGCTAGCTGGTTTGGTTTCTGGCAATTGCAGAAATTCTTCTAACGAAAGTTTGGATGATAACTGAGTTGATAGCATTAGTAGTTTTTTAATAACATTACTTAAGCGATCGCTTACTTTTGTTAGCTGTGATTTTAGTTTCTACTTGCTGTAGTGCCCATTGCCAAACATCATACCCACGGGTTGACAAATGTAAACCATCTGTGGTTAAGTCTTCCCGTAAATTGCCATCAGAATCTGTAAACCAATTATGGATATTCAGATAATTTACATGTTGTTCTTTGGCAATTAAGGCAAGTTGCTCGTTAATATGACGAATTCGGGTATTCGGAATTTTCGGCTGACGAGTAGGCAAAATTGATTGGATAATTATTAAACTTTCTGGGTGACTTTGTTTTAGTGTACGAATAATTCGGCGGTGATTACGCAAAATTGTTTCATCACTAACACCATTGCGTAAGTCGTTGATTCCCGCCATGACGTAAATCACATCCGGTCGCGTTTTAGAAAAGAAAGATAATCTTTTTAATACACCACTGGAAGTATCTCCAGATATTCCTTGATTCAGCCATAATTTCCCAGTCGGCAATTTTCGAGCAGGAAACCACATGCTCAAAGAATCACCAACTAAAACATTGAGATGATTTGCTCCTTGACCTCGAGCGATCGCTTTCCCTTCTAAGGCTAATAAACTTTTCCAGTCTTCATAAGTTAGTTGATGTTTACTGCTCGATCGGACAAGCGATTCCCCTGACGGCGATCGCTTGTCTGCGACACGCTCCGCTAACGCTTCACGCATGTTATCATCATCGAAGCGCGTGTAAATCTGACCTGTTTTCAAAGCACCTAATCTTTGGTAATAAAGTTCTTTCCCCGATACCAGCGTCGCATCTGCTGGTTGAGAATCTACTTTAAATGATGACTCTTTTGGCGCCGACAATACCTGATTGCTGAATTCTGGTGAAGAGATTTCCGCACTAGGGGCGATTTTCTCTTCTACAGTTGGTGGCAAACTCTTTAAGTAAGGTGATACCTGATTGCTGAATTCTGGTAAGGAGATTTCCACACTAGGGATGACTTTCTCACCTACACTTGACAGCGAACCTTGTTTTAAATTCCACACCACTGGATGATTTTCTAGTTGAATCATCGATAACTGTGGAAGACCCGATGCTGGTATTGCCAATCCTGTCAACAAGCTTGCTGCCAACAGATAAGAATCCCTCATCGTTTTTATCTCTCCTCTTGTCGCTGCTTTTCTTTAAGACAGCCAGTAAATGCTGTCTTCAGGATAATTTTAGTTTTATTCAGAAATAATTGAGAATACAGCTACGCCATAATCCAGGATAATATCTCGCGCTTTGCTCCCGTTCTATTCTGACTTGGTGACTTCTTCATGAAAATATTATTTTTATTCCTTTACCCTTTACCCCTCTTCAACTATGTTGTCGGGTTATGTAAACCAATAATAACAAAATTACATTTCATCATTGCTGACAAAAATACTTTTTTCATTGGTAGACAAGCTTTATTTGTCCCAATGGCGCTTACCCTAAGCAACCCGTTTATTAACTGCAACATTTCCGAATCTACAGTTTTTGTGCAAGCCTGTCAATATCGATTTCCAAAAATTTTGATTTTGATGATGGTTTTCGGCGACCTGGGGTATGGGGCATTGCGAGGGCACCCAATGTCTAACCCTCACTAATTATCTTTATTTTCAGGCCCTTGACTTAACTATTCACCAAATCGATAACGACTGCCAATAATTTAATTCTAATTAATTGCCGAACAAATCCATCGACGTTGCAAAAGACTATCACCCTAATAAACTACGCCGTTATTTTGGCTCTAGTATGGCGAAAATTTTCTTGACTTTTGTGGAGTAATTTTTTCGGAATTCAAAAGTTATAAATTAGAAGTTTAGTTTCAAACAAGGGGAGCAACGCGATTTTGTCTTCTTTAGATTCCCGACTTCTTAGAGAATACATCTGGCATTATATAAGGATTTTTCGTCATTCCACACAATAGACCTCTTGCATAAATATTTTTTTTCTCACGCAAAGGCGCAAAGGCGCAAAGAAGATAATGAAAATAAGGACTTTTGCAAGAGGTCTAATAATTGTAGAGACACTCATGGGCGGAACGTCTCTTACGTTGGTTTTTTGGTAAAATTAGGGGTCAGACCTCCTATTCGCCAGATGTATTCTTAGATAAATTGGAGATATTTAGCTCTCAATTTTTGTCACTGGGTAAAGTGTCAGTCAACTCGATTCGATAATTTCCACTTTCGGGAAAGAAGGATCACCAGCTAGTGGAGCATCGCAATTTTACCGACGGGGAGGCGATCGCGCAAACAGTTTTCCATACATTACACTAGCGATAACATCGATACGTCTAGTAGCTACCAAAGCGAAACTGAACATTAGGAAATAATCTTAAATAATCCCAAACAAGCTAGCTTAAACTCATAAACAATATAAGAATTAACATTTTTGCATGTAATTATAGGAATTTTGGGAAAATTTTACTTTATAATATTTAACACAGAGATGTGCACAATTTTGTCAACTAAGTATGGAGGGGGCGGCTGTTAGTCCAATAACTAATGGGGTTTTAGTCGCAACATTATTTCTATGAAATTCTTTCACGAACAAAGATTGTGGGCAAAACTATTATTTGTAGTTTTCGGGTTGTCTTTCCTGATTCCTTTGACACCCGCAGAAGCTCGAATAACATTTAAAGCACCAGAAGATCTACAAGCACCAGGCAGACGGGTAGCAGGTGGGTCGCGATCTCCGCAAGATAAAAAGTGCTCTTCCGGGCAAAATCCTCTAACTGCTGTAGTCCCCAATTCTAACGTGGGGTTAACAACACAAGCAAACCCTACTTTCTTTTTCTACGTTCCGCAAACTTCTGCAACATTAGAGCTTGTATTACGCGATCAAAATAAAGAATACAAGCAAACCTATAAATCAAGTGACAAAGGTGGAATAGTCAGTATTCCTTTTAATAAGGCTCCACTAGAAATAAATAAGGTGTATCGTTGGTCATTCTCAATAGTTTGCGACCCTCAAGAACGCTCCAAAGACAAGTTTGTCGAAGGTGCTATCAAGCGTGTTAAAACAGCTCCTCAACTAGCGAGCAAGTTAGCAACAGCAAGTCCTCAACAGCGTGCCAATCTTTACGCAGAAGCCGGCATTTGGCAAGATAGCCTTGCTAGTTTAGCCCAGTCGCTTTCCTCCAATCCCAATAATGGCGAATTAAAAGCAGATTGGCAAGCATTGCTCACCTCAAGCAGCGTAGGTTTGGATAATTTGGTCAGTGAACCGTTGCTCCCAGATCAATTAAAACCTCAAGTTATTACAACCAATCAAAGCAATTAAACCTCGTCCATTTTGAAAGCTGGAGTTTTATATAAGGGCTTATAATTTACTTCTAGCTTGAGTTATAAGCTTTACCCTAATTAGAAAAAACTACCGTTCTCAACCGAAACCTGGTTTAAAAAGCAAGAATGTTTGTAAAGCTACCTTGAATAATCAGTTGAAAAGAGACAGTTATTTTTATAAGCTGTCTTTTTTTTGCGCTGCTCAATATAAGTCAATACCGTTCAGTTAAGCCCCAAATCCTCGTAGAGACGTAGCATTGCTACGTCTCTACATAGATACAATTTTTACCACCAATTTCTTAACACCAAGCGTATTGCAATACAAGTCAATTCCTTTCCATTGTCAAGTAATTCTAAGAATTTGAAGAATCAACTTTCAGTTGAGTGAGGTTTTATGTAGCTGCTATATAAATACTAGACAAGTCTAGACACTTACTTCTTACTTCACGGGGAGCATGGGAGCGGTTATCCCGAAGTTCGCTTTCACCATGAAGCCAAACGTGATAAATTAATCGCTCACTCAACTGAGAACCGCTATAGTAGTTACGCGATAAATTAGGAGGGCGATTAAGTATTAAGTTAAATGTTATACAGATTATTTTGAGTAAGAATGAGTTGCGATCGCGCGGGTGGATGTACCTTATTTACTTGCAATACGCTGTAAATCCATGTTTGTTCATACCCTTTCACCTTTCCCAAGTCTAGTATTGCTTGATTTTCGCCATAAGAGCCATCGCCCGCACATCTATCTTGGGAAATACTTTTCAAATATATCCCTTTATTTAATCATTTCTTCAAAAATCATCTAGCGTTTCCATTAAATGACCGATGCGTAATGCTTTACTATGTAGTGTTAGTTTTCCTTTTGGTCTAGTTCTATTTACAGAAGTCAAAATTTAATTATTTCTTCAAAAATCATGTTGCGTTTCGATCAAATGACCGATGCGTAATGCTTTACTATGTAGTATTAGTTTTCCTTTTGGTCTAGTTCTATTTACAGAAGTCAAAAGTGAGTTACTCTGGCAAAATTAAATAATCTAAATATCTTTTGTCGGAAAAACTTGGTTAAATATCAAGTTTAATCTAACGCCGGTTAATTTAGCTGACAGAGATATTAACCTTAATTGTGTTGTTTTTGATTTTCAATATAAAAACACTGTGTCATGTGTAGAGCAACTAGATTATGAATAAAAAATTCCTTGGTGTAGCACCCCTGCAAACTACCACTACTGTGGTAGAGCAAGCGATAATTCAACCTGAACAAGCCATTCTGTTTGCCGAAAATTCTCTGCCCAAAGATTTTCAAAGCTATGAAAATAATCCTTACAGTGGCGAGCATAGTCTTTCGTCGGTGATTCTGATTTTAGTTGGAGTTGGCTTAGTTTTTGGCTCCACTGTTAATTTAGTTTATAAAGCCGTGAATTCGGGCAAGCATCAAGCAACAACAGCAGAATCTGTGCCTACACCAAAAAAGGAGCAGAAAGTGGCTTCTGCTGGTATAGTATCTGAAACTAAACAGAGCCTTGATGCTGCATACGTTGAACAAGCTCGTACCTTTTTTAAACAAGGAGACACTCAAGGAGCGATCGCTCTATTCAATAATGCAATTCGTACTCGTCCTAATGATGCTTATCTTTACACTGAACGCGCTAACTTGCGTCGCCAAAATCTAGAAGATCAAGACGGAGCAATAGAAGATTACACTCAAGCGATTAATCTTCATCCAGACAACCCGCTGTTTTACCTTTGGCGCAGTCAGCTTTATTATGAGATCGGCGATAAGTTAAAAGCAATGACTGACTATAACACAGCTATTCGCCTTGCTCCTGAAGGTACAATGTATCACTCTTTTCAAACAAACGGAAACTCATCAAGAGGGTGAATGTAATTAAAATAGGCGATCGCATTCACTACAGCCGGATTTAATCATAAATGTAAATTTATGTTAATTTTTACCACATCTGACGATCGTGCGCGAGTATTTGCGGTTAATGCGACATCAGTGCAAGACCCAGGAAGCTGCAAGTAAAATCTTCCGGGTTTGGAAAAAACAACCCCAGTCAATGCAAATTTTGACACTATTATTAACCTCCTTTTTTATAAAACGTTTGTTTTGCCGGGAAAATCCTGTAGGTATTATTTTTAATTAGTTTTGAGAAAAAAATAATTACCCAATGTGACCATTACAAGTGAAACTACTGAAAGATTGTCAGAGAAACTGACTGATATGGCTATGGGCAGAAAACAAAGATGCGATCGCTTGTCTTGGGTAGTAGTTTTAGCTCTTGCAGGAGCGCTGAACGCATCTGTAAAAGTCTAAGCTCAACAAGTAGTACCAGATGCCACTTTCCCGAAAAATTGGGTCTAAAGCCCCGTACTTCCCTTGACGGCTTTTTGCAAAAAGAAAAGTTGGCTTGCTTAAATTTCATAAATCTTAATTTTAAATATTACAGAGCAACAATAAGCACTCTTAGATGTTTATTCAGATGTAATTTGCTTTGCGAAAGTATGACTTTTGAAAATATTTAACAAAAATTCTTTTTGTAAGGGAATATACTGTGAGTGTCAATTTTGAGATTGCCCGTATAAATTCGCAGAAATTGAACACCATAACTTAAATTACACAAATTTAGAGAGAGGTGACTCTCAATGAGCCACAGATGGAAACAGGTATATATTCGATTGGGATTTGTGATAATTTTCGTGGAAGTAGGAGCCGTATATCCAAACATTGCCTTAGCAGAAACTAGGGCAGATATTACGATCCCATCTAGTCAAACCCAAAAGATTCAACCTCAAGAGACTGTAGAAATTAATGACCAGACCCTGTTAGATGCAATTTCTGAAGAATTTCCAGCATCGGTGAATACCGCTCAAATTCTCCAGCCAATTGAAACTGCCCAAACTCAACCATCACCAGATATATTCCCCCGACCAGACCAGAACAATCCCCTGCTCATCCCAGACAAACCACCGATTCTTCCACCACCAGAAGAGTTGTTTCCTTCATCTGTGCCACCTTCACCGACTACTCCGGAGGTAGTTACCAATCAGTTTTCGGGAACTATTAGAATTGATCGCTTTAACGTAATTGATAATACTGTATTCAGCCCTCAAGAATTTGCGGAAGCTACCAAAGAGTTTATCAATAAACCGATTACTTTTGCTCAACTACTACAAGCTTCGGAAGCAGTTACTAAACTATACCGCGATAAAGGTTATATTACCTCCGGCGCATTCATCCCCGCTAACCAAACCTTTAGAACTAGGGGAAGTACTATCACCATTCAAGTTGTGGAAGGTGGCTTAGAAAGCATCCAAATTAGGGGTTTAAAGCGGCTTAACCCTAATTATCTCCGCAGTCGTCTTGCCGTAGCTACTGGCAAACCCCTGAACGTAAATAAGCTTTTACAAGCACTGCAACTGCTTCAACTTAATCCACTAATTAAAAGTATCTCTGCGGAACTGGCAACTGGGGCAAGTCCAGGTAGTAGTATATTAATTGTCAGAGCAAGTGAAACAAAGACATTCACCGCTGAAATTAGCTTAGATAATAATCGCTCTCCCAGTATTGGCAGCTTTCAGCGGCAAATTCAACTCAAGAAAGCTAACTTGTCGGGATTGGGAGATAATTTAAATGTTGCTTACGCCAACACTGATGGTAGCAACGATGTTGAGGCAAGCTACACCCTGCCGATAAATGCTTATAATGGAACGTTGCAATTTAGCTACAATTACACAAATAGCCGTGTAATTGAAAAACCGTTCGACATTTTAGATATCCAGGGAACATCACAAGATTTTTCCATCACATTGCGTCAACCGATAGTGCAAACCCCCAACGAAGAATTTGCTTTGGGAGTAGCTGCATCTCGTCGGGAAAGTGATGTTGGTTTTTTAGAATCTATCGGTGAACGATTGCCATTTCCTTCTCCAGGTGCTAGGGATGGAGAGACACGGTTATCAATATTACGGTTTTTTCAAGATTGGACTAAACGCAATAGCCGACAGGTATTGGCAGGGCGATCGCAATTTAGTTTTGGCATAGATGCCTTCGATGCTACGATTAACCCAAATGCACCCGATGGTCAATTTTTCTCCTGGCGAGGACAAGGACAGTGGGTCAGGCTTTTAGCTCCAGATACATTACTCTTAGTTCGTGCCGATGCTCAATTATCAGATAGACCATTAGTGCCTTTAGAGCAGTTTGGTTTGGGAGGTCAACGCACCGTGCGCGGTTATCGTCAAGATTTGTTGCTAGTCGATAAAGCTTTTTTGGCTTCTATCGAATTCAGATATCCAATTTTGCGCCTTCCACAAGTGGGAGGTGTGCTACAAATTACTCCATTCGTTGATTTTGGCACTGGTTCTGGTGGTACTAGTACAGAGGTTGCCAATGCTCCTAATAGTCTTGCTTCAACTGGGCTGGGGTTATTGTGGCAAAGCGACAGAATCAATGCTCGTTTTGACTGGGGTATTCCTTTAGTTTCTGTAGATTCACGTAGGAATTCTTTGCAAGAAGATGGTTTGTATTTTTCTGTAGTTTATACGCAACCGTTTTGATTTTTGTAAGTCAGCTTTTGAGAAAAAGTTCTCTTAAAAGGATTGATATGAGCGGTGAACCGCTCACTACGAGCTTAAAGAGTATTTTATGTTAATTTAAATAATTTTATGTCTAAAGCTCTTATTCTCACCTTTGCTCAAATAGCAGTCGTTAGTAGCACATTTGTAAGACTTCGAGTCAAGGCTGCTTTTAGCACAGATAATAAGCGTAAAGAATGGTTTAAAAAAGCTCGAAAAACTTAAAAAAAAGGTCAACCACTAGATTTAATCACAAACATGGGTGAATTTATATTATCAGCTACTGGCAAATGCAAAATTTTCCTAAGAGAGCGAAACTATATTTTCAAAGCGTATAGAAGGAGGCTTTTAAAGTATAACGAGGTCTCCTGAATATTTAGCTTGGATTTTGTAACATTTGTCTTCGTTGTATGCGACAAAATCAAAAGCTAAATGCTCGCAAACGACGGGTGCAATAATTAAGTATCCTTTCAGTGTTGGGTCTGCGATCGATGCCGTTGCAGCAATCTAGGACTAATATTTGATTGCGTGAAAAAGCTACCTATCATATGACTATGCTTGAGGGTTGGTATTTAGTTCAAACGGGTGTGGCAGGAATCGAACCTGCGACTGACTGCTTAGAAGGCAGTTACTCTATCCCCTGAGTTACACACCCAGATTAAAATACTGGCTCCCACAAGAGTCAGTCTTTAATTATTATATACGTGCTTAAGGACAAAATGCAATCTATTATAGATTATGCATTTTCACTTCGAGTGGCTTGAAGAAATTGGGTTCTTACCAATTTAGACGAAAAACGTTCACTTAGGGAGTGTTGCTATTTGTATATTGTGTTGTGAATGAGTGGTGAGGGTGGATGCGCTCAAACCAAAAGCCAAGAACAAAGCACTATCAGCCAATAAGCTGGCGGTGCCATTATAGATAGCATATCAAGAATGCCCGTGTTAAAAGTTAATTTCGGTGTGCCATGTTTATTCTCAAACGGCAGGATGTTGAAATATCATCGATTCAGCACCCAAAACGGGATCAGCAAGTGCCGATCCTCCATTATCAGGAGCTAACGTTTCGTTTGATTAGCGTCTTCAAGGCTAATCAAGAGGAAGAAGCTAGAGCCTTGTGGAGGGAATTAACTGATAACCGAGGTAAAGCGTGTGTCTTGCTAGAGGAACCGGAGCGCTACAGCGTTTGGGGTAAAATCCGTTTAGAGCAACTAGACAGTGACACTGGTAGTCATAGCAAGATAGGAATTTTGATCCAAGCCAGTTTATTGCTGCTGCAAGCGGTTTATATTGACATTGAAGAGCTCTTAGGGACTCGACAAGCGTCATTATTTGAGAAAGATATTACCGAAGTTTTGCAACAAAAGCAATTTTATCAGGTATCCTCATCAGAAACAGCTCATAACTTGCTAACTATCGACCCATTGCAGTTAGCCAAACTTCCAGCTTGGCAAGAAAATCATGTAATTATGCTTTTGCAAGAACTGCATCGATTGGGGAAAGGATATTTTGGCAATGCCAACTTTGCAAAACTTGTGGCTGGTACATTACAAGATATGCCATCGGGGGAGCGATCGCACTTTATTAGTTGGCTAAATCAATCTCCACTGAGTAAACTATGGCAATAACCAAGCATATCATCGGCAGTTTATTTTGGGGATTTAAATTTTGTAGTATATAAACATTTAAATGAACCCCTTAGGTTTCACATCAACCGCTGACTACACCCAATTGCTAAAATACTGCGGTGAATGCATTTATACAGTTAAGCCATATGAGAGCATCTTATAACAATTCATACCCTGCTAAATCCCTGTTCACCACTCAAAACATCGTTTTGGCTAGTATTGCCTGGGGTGTGCTGGCACTATTGTACTTTTTGTTATTTAGTGCCAAAATTCCAGGAGCAGACGGCACACAAAGTCGTGCAGCCTGGTACGTAATTGGTACAAATATTTTTGAAGCATTGGCTTATTTAAGTGCCGGGATATTATGCTTAAGGAATTGGCGCAGTCCGCAAATTGTCAGTGGTCGCAATGTTTGGCTGGCAATTGGCATCGGGATGCTTTCTTATTTTCTCGGCGGAATATTTTTCGGCTATACGGAAATAGTATTAAAAGAAGAGCCAATCGTTTCCCTAGGTGATGTATTTTTTGTGGTGACTTATTTGTTCCTTGGTGTAGGCGTAATTTTAGCAGTTGCTTCTAGGCGACTCAATCTGGAAAAATGGCAATGGATGATTGTGTTGGCAATTGGAGCATTTGGCAGCGCTTTGGCGTGGCTGATTTCTCATCAACCACAAGGAGTAGATCAAGTCAGCGAACAAGTGCCATCAGGGGTAGAAAATATCGCTCTGATTTTAAGTACCGTTTACATTGTCAGCGACGTGTTATTGTTAATTATCGCCACCACGCTACTGCTAGCTTTTTGGGGCGGACGAGCTTCTTTGTCTTGGCGAATGATTGCAGCCGCAGTATTTTCGCTCTACATAGCAGATATGTGGTTTCAATACGCCACTAATTGGATTCCCAATTATCAAAGTGGAGAGATACTAGAGGTATTTTGGGTAATGAGTGGAGTGTTATTTGGCATGGGTGCCGCCTTGGAATATGACGCATCATTGAGCCGATCGCGGCGTGTCGGCGGACGAAAACGAGCTTAACAAAAATTTTGGTGTCTACCGTGAGAAAACTAACAGATTCTGATAAACAAGAAATTCTTAAATTATATCGAGAGACTGCCGAAACAACTTCAACTTTGGCAGAACGCTATGAAGTTAGTAATTCGACAATTAGTCGCTTGCTCAAAAGTACATTACCAGAAGACGAGTACGAATACCTCGTTTCTTTAAAGCGTGCTGCCCGAACTCCTGAAGGCAGAGCGCAGGTAAGTTATGACCAAGTGCAGGCAAATATAACACCGCAAAAAGATAAAGAAGTCAAACAAATCGAGGTGAAAGCAACTCCCAAGGAAGAAAGCTTTCCACCGGAATTGCCGAAAACTTCTTTGCCAAGTCCGCGCAACGCACCTCCAAAAGTCAAAGTTGTTCAGCCTCCACTGCCAGTAGTAGAGGCACAACCTTACGAAGAAGATGAAACCGACGAGGAAGCAGCCGCTAACAGACGGGTTCGCCGGCGTTCGTCAGCACCGACACCGATACCAAGACAAGTAGTTGGGGAGCAATTAGAACTTTTAGAACAAAAGCCGACTGTAATAACTAATATTCCCAGCCCAATGTTAGAGGGTGAACCTCCAAACCCGACGGTGATAGCGCAAATGCTCGGCGAGGACTTGCTAGACGAGTCAGAGGATTTAGACGATCTAGACGACGATTTAGATGATGATGATGATGATTTCGATGAGGAAGATGAGGAAGATGACGACTTTGAGGACTCAAGACCTCTAGTCACAAGACGAGCTAATGGTTCAGTAGCGGTGCAAGTTTTGCCGTTGTCGGCAGCTCATTTGCCCAAAACTTGCTATTTAGTAATCGATCGCTCCTCAGAATTAATCACTCGACCACTAAAGGATTTTGGCGATTTGGGGCAAATTCCCACCATCGAAACTCAGCAAAGAACTTTGCCGATATTTGATAACCACCGAGTAGCAAAGCGCTTCTCTACCAAGCGCGATCGCGTAATTAAAGTTCCCGATAGTAAAATGCTCCACAAAGCGCGAACTCATCTGCAAGCTAAGGGAATCACGCGACTGCTAATTGATGGTCAGGTATATTCTTTGTCTACTGTTTAATCATTAGTCATCTGGTAGAAAAGACGTAGAGACGTAGCAATGCTACGTCTCTTGGGTTCGGGCAACGCATAATTAATTTATGGAAGTGTAAACAGCCGCTGCCAAACGCTCTGCTAAATTCATAATGTCCTGTTTTCGGGCAATTTGCGAAATCCATTCTGAGGGAATATTTTCCACCCCATAGTAAATTCCTGCCAACCCACCAGTAACAGCGGCAGTAGTATCAGTGTCTCCACCCAAATTTACCGCTTTGAGTACTGCCTCGGCGTAGTTAGAACTATTTAATAAACACCAAAGCGAGGCTTCTAAAGTATCAAGAACATAGCCGCTAGAACTAATTTCTTCGAGTGGTAACTTGTCAATTTCGTCGCTGAAGACTCTGGAAAAATGCGGCATTTCCAAAGCGTATTCAGATGTATAGTAAATTTGGCGAACGTTTTCTAAACCTTGTAAATAAGCTGCTTGCGGATCAAGTCCTTGTAAAAGACAAACTGCGATACTGATATATATACCGCAGGCGATTTGGGAGCGCATATGAGCATGGGTAATACAAGAAACTTGGTGTACCCGCGAAATCAATTCGGCAAAAGTTAAGCTTTTGTGATAATAAGCCATAGGCAAGATTCTCATTAAAGAACCATTACCATTACTTTTTTCCGTCTTTCCTCCAGCTTCCAAGGGTGGAATTCCTTGTTTCAAGTTGGCGATCGCTAAAAATGTGGTATTACCAACGTCAAATACTTCACCACGAGCAGTCCAGTACGCTTCATCATACCAGCGCCAGAATGAATTGGCGATTGCATCCAAAGAAAAACCGTTACAAAGACATTCTGCTAAACAAAACGTCAATGAACTATCATCAGACCATGTGCCTGGTGGCATATCCCAAGTACCGTAACCCTGCATCGATGTTACTGGCGATTTAATTCGTTCAGCACGGCTAGTAAACTCTACTGGGACTCCTATTGCATCACCAATACACAAACCCATCAAACCAGACAACGTTTTTGTCGTAGTTAGCATTATTATTCAGTGGATAATTTTCAACAATCAACTTTATATCCGCACTTGATAAGTAGACCAACCAAATTAAACGTCAAACCATATTTTTGGTTTACGACGAATGTCTGTAACGCACCTAGGGGCATGGCTAGTCTAAATTAATGCATTAGATTTTTAGTTTTTTTGGCGCTGAAGCGCCGACTACGAAATTTTTATATCACACTACATTTTATCTTGACTACTTCTAAATTTAGAAATTACACCGTTAAGAAAGGTTGTTTTTTTACTTAAGTAGACAAACTTTTATTTTTCAAGTTTGTACCAGTTAAAAAACTGTCTATTTATGTAACAAAATACCGGATATAAAGATAAATCTCCGTAATGATCGCAGCTTATTCCGATTTTTGGCTAATTATCTTCTCAAAGACATGCATTAATAGTCACAAGTTATTCAGAAAATATCGATATTTTCTGGAACTTTTTTCATCGATTCTCGACCTAGAGTTTAAATGCAACACCTACAAATTCGGTGACATTATGAAGCGCTTTATCAAGTCTTTTGTGACAATTTCTGCATTGTCTTCTTTAGTAGTTGCTCCTATTTTTCTCTCTGCCGGTCAAGCTGATGCTGAAACCAAAATAGGTACTGATGCCAGCTATGTTGGTGCTGGTGTGGGAGTTGGTGTTACCAATGGTGGACAAACAGGTGATGCGGCAACATTTGGTGGTAATCTTACAGGTCGTCTGAAATTAGGAGATACTCCATTTTCAGCACGGGGTCATGTTCTTTGGAGCGACCAAACAACTGCTATTATTCCTCAAGTTTCCGCAGATGTGGGTATTGCTAAAAACACTAACGCCTTTTTAGGTGTTGGTTACTCTTTTGTGGAAGCAAACGGCAAACCAACTCCCCTCGGCAACAAAGATGGCGTAGCTGTAACTGCTGGGGTAGAATCGGAAGTTAGTAAAAATTTCTTGCTCTACAGTAATGCTACTTTAGGAATTGATGCCTACAAAAATAGCTCTGCTTCTGCTCTGAGCATCCAAAGTGGTATTGGTGTTCGCTTCAAGTAAAATATAATCTACCCATAAAGCTCCTCACACAAGACTCTTGTAACTTTTAGCGCTCTCGTTTGGTTTAAATCAGCGCTTCAAACAATTTCTAGAAGCGACTCAAAACCATATAAAATATTGCTGGGTTTATTAAGTGTTGCATCACTGATAAACCCAGCTTTTGCCATGTTAAAATATAATAAATTCCTCTTTATTCCGACCGGATTACCGGGGATCGATAGCCGAATCAGTGCTAATAACTAGCACGCGACGGCGTTAAATAATGCCTTATTGAGAACACTATACAACTAAACATGGTTAAATCTGCTCCTGCCCCTACCGCCAAACGTAAGCCTTCCAAAGTCGAAGGTCTCAAAGAACATAGTAATTTTTTGCGTGAACCTGTTGCCAGCGAACTAATTCAGGACACAACTCACTTTAGCGAAGATGCGGTACAAATTCTCAAGTTTCACGGATCTTACCAGCAGGATAACCGCGACAATCGCGTCAAGGGACAGGAGAAAGATTACCAGTTTATGCTGCGAACCACCAGTCCGGGTGGCTTTATTCCGCCACAATTGTATCTGACTATAGACAAGCTGGCTTCGGATTATGGCAACCAGACGATGCGAGTAACTACCCGTCAAGGGTTTCAGTTACACGGGATTTTGAAGAAAAATCTCAAAGCAGCGATCGCTGGTATGGTCAAAAATATGGGTTCGACTTTATCCGCTTGCGGTGATGTCAATCGTAACGTCATGGCTCCCCCAGCACCATTCAAAAATCGCCCAGAATATCAGTATGCTTGGGAATATGCCAAAAACATCTCTGATTTGCTCAAACCCCAAACCGGCGCATATTACGATATTTGGCTGGATGGAGAAAAGGTAATTAGTGCCGAAGAAAAGCCAGAAGTCAAGGCAGCACGGCAAAATAATAGTAAGTCAATTGTTGAAGATAGCTTAGAACCAATTTACGGCGATCTCTACATGCCACGCAAATTTAAAGTTTGCGTGACGGTTCCTGGGGATAATTCGATAGATTTGTATACCCAAGACCTGACCTTGGTGGTCATGACCGATAAAAAAGGGAAATTAGAAGGATTTAACGTCTTTGCAGGTGGTGGTTTAGGAAGAACCCACAACAAAGAAGAAACCTTTGCACGGGTAGCTGACCCGATTTGTTATGTAACGAAAGATGACGTTTATGAGATAGTTAAAGCGGTTGTTGCGACTCAAAGAGATTATGGCGATCGCACTGACCGCCGTCACGCTAGGCTAAAATATCTCATCCACGATTGGGGGGTTGAGAAATTCAAGTCAAAGGTTGCAGAATACTTTGGTAAGTCACTCACACCCTTTAAAGAACTTCCAGAGTGGAAATATCAAGACTTCCTCGGCTGGCACTCTCAAGGCGATGGTAAGCTGTTTTTAGGCATTTCCATCGAAAATGGTCGCATCAAAGATGAAGGTTCCCTCCAACTGAAAACCGGACTGCGGGAAGTTGTTGAGCAATTAAACTTGCCCATCCGTCTGACACCGCATCACAACGCAATTCTCTTCGATATCGAACCTGAGAAAAAACAAGTTGTTGAAGAGATTCTTCAGCGTCACGGTGTCGTCACAGACCCTGGTAATATAGATTCTTTGGTACGCTATGCGATGGCTTGTCCGGCAATGCCGACTTGCGGCTTGGCAATCACCGAATCAGAACGAGCAATACCAGGTATTTTAGAAAGAATTCGCTCGTCATTAGATAAAATAGGTTTACAAAATGAACATTTTGTGGTAAGAATGACTGGTTGCCCGAACGGTTGCGCTCGTCCTTACATGGCAGAATTGGGTTTTGTCGGTAGCGCTCCAGAAAGTTACCAAGTATGGCTGGGTGGTTCACCAGACCAAACCAGATTGGCGTTACCTTATATGGAAAGGCTGCACCATAATGACATAGAAACGCAGCTAGAGCCGATTTTTGTGTTCTTTAAGCAGTCCGGAAAATCTGGGGAAAGCTTTGGTGATTTTTGCGATCGCGTTGGGTTTGATGCGATTCGCGAATTTGCGGCAAATTACGAAGTCGAAACAGTTGCAGCACCGGAAATTACAGACGAGAGCGATGGTTTGGCAGAGGCAATGGCAGATTCGACAACTGGTGCGGTGGTAGAAGAAAGTGGGGGGAAAGAGGTAGCGATCGCTAATACTACCATTGCCAGCAGTAAAAGTCGGCATCGAGTCAGCGTTCAAGATGATATTTACGTCAAGTTGAAAGCTGCTGCTACCAGTCAAGGTAAACCGATGAGTGAGCTGGTGAACAAAGCGCTAGAAGCTTACTTTGAGAATCTCGCATAAGCCAGAATCTCACGCTTAATTTCCCCCTCTTTGTTTGCAGAGAGGGGTTCCACCTCTGGACTAGATAACGCAAGGAGTCTAGTTTAAGTGGTCTCGTTGAGCCAAGAATCCCCGTGTCAATAGATGCGGGGAGTGTCAAACAGCATTTCATGAATCCGAGGGCGTTTTTAAACCCAGAGCGACGCACCAGGTAGTGCAGCGAAAAGTTGCGAAGTCTGTCGGTACGAATCCTTCGTCCCGGCAGAGTTTGCTTCAGGGGGGAAACCCTCCTGAACAAACTTTTCAAGACAGAGTAAGGCAGAGTCTTTGTGAGAAATAATGCTTAACCTTCGACCACGACGTTAAAAACTTGTCTTAGGAGCATCACACCCCCAAGGCAAACTCTCTTTATCTTTGCGCTCTCTGCTACGAATGCGGTTCTTAAAGCTGCTTCACTTCAGAAACCAACTTCGCTACCATATCCTTAGCGCTACCAAAGAGCATCGTGGTTTTATCCTTGTAGAACAACTCATTATCTACACCGGCAAAACCCGTACTCATCCCACGCTTAATCACAATAGTTTGCTTTGCCCGATCCACTTCTAAAATTGGCATACCATAAATCGGGCTATTTACATCACTCCGTGCTGCCGGATTGACGACATCATTTGCCCCAATCACCAAAGCCACATCAGCTTGTTCAAACTGCGGATTAATATCTTCCATATCGTAAAGCTGAGTATAAGGCACATTCGCCTCAGCCAACAACACATTCATATGCCCCGGCATTCTCCCCGCAACCGGATGAATGGCATACTTAACATCAACACCCATCCGTTCTAGCTGATCTGACAATTCCCGGACGCTATGCTGTGCTTGAGCAACCGCCATCCCATATCCAGGTACAATTACCACAGAACGAGCATAACCCAACATCATCGCTCCTTCTTCCGGATCGATGCTGCGAACAGTTTGATCAGTTGCACTACCACCACCAGCACCACCACCAGATGCAGACGCTGAACCAAAAGCACTAAATAACACACTAAATAAAGAGCGGTTCATTGCCTTACACATAATCTCGGTCAGGATTAAACCAGATGCTCCTACCAAAGCCCCAGCGATGATTAACATATTGTTCATCACCACAAAACCAGCAGCAGCTGCTGCAATCCCCGATAACGAGTTTAACAGCGAAATTACCACAGGCATATCACCGCCACCGATGGGGATGACAAACATCACACCCAGCACCAGAGAAACAGCAACCACCCCTAAGAATACAGGTAGGCTGTGAGGGGATACGATCAAATAGGCACTGCCTGCGATATAACCACCGAGAAGCAACAGGTTAAACGGTTGCTGCAAGGGAAATGTAATGGGAGAACCGCTAATTAAACCTTGCAATTTGGCAAATGCGAGAAAACTACCGGTGAAAGTCACACCACCAATCAACACATCTAACAGCATTGAGATGTTGACATCTAGGGGTATTGCTTCACCATGATCGAGCAAACGCCAAAATTCCGCAACAGCAACCAGGGCAGAAGCTGCACCACCCAAACCGTTGAGTAAACCCACCATTTGGGGCATTTCCGTCATTTGGACTTTGTAAGCAACGATCGCCCCAATTACCGAGCCTAACGCCAAACCTAACAAAATCATCTCATAGTTCAACACCTTCTGATCGAGCAGCGTTGCGACAATCGCCAGCAACATTCCCACCGCTGCAATCAGATTACCATTTCGCGCTGTCGCAGGTGAACCCAGCTTTTTCAAACCGAGAATAAATAAGGATGCAGCAACTAAGTACGTTAGCTGAATGCCAGTTGGGATAAAATCGCTCACGCTTTAATCTCCTTTTTCTTGAACATTTGCAACATGCGATCGGTGACGAGGAAACCACCCACCACGTTAACCATCGCTAATACCACAGCAATCAAACCGAGAATTACCGAAAGATTCGTCTCTCTCGCACCACTTGCCACAATTGCCCCAAGTACCGCAATTCCCGAAATGGCATTTGAACCTGACATTAAGGGTGTGTGTAGCGTTGGTGGTATTTTGTTGATGATTTCAAACCCAGTAAAAGATGCGAGAACAAATACAAATAAAGCTGCAATTAATGCTTCTGTCATGTGTTGAAAACTCCTTTTTACAAAAAGTTAGAAGTTAGGAGGAGCGAAGTTATGAATTAACTCCGCTCCTTTGCTCCTCCTAACTCTTAACTGCGACAGCTTGTAGCGCATCTCGCACTCGTGAGTTCCGAATTTCCCCAGCGTGGGTAATACAAGCAGCATCAACGATGTCGTCAGCAAAGTTCACCTCTAATGCTTTGTCTTTAATCAGCAATTGCATCAAAGATGTGACATTTTTCGCATACAATTGGCTCGCATGGACTGGCATTGATGATGGTAGATTAATCGGACCAATGATTGTGACACCATTCCAGACAATATCTTTACCTGGATCGGTACAAGCACAGTTACCACCTTGTTCGGCAGCGATATCGACAATTACTGAACCTGGTTTCATTTGCGCTACCATTTCTTCAGTTACCAGCAATGGTGCTTTTCTCCCTGGAACTTGAGCGGTAGTAATGACGATATCGGCATTTTTGACGTGTTCGGCAACAACTTCTTGAGTGCGTTGTTTGCTAGCTTCAGAAATTTCTTTAGCGTAACCACCAGCGGCAACGGTTTCTTCTTCGAGTTTGACTTCGACGAATTTCGCTCCCAAGCTTTGCACTTCTTCTTTAACAGCGGGACGAATATCAAAGGCTTCGACTACAGATCCCAAACGTCTAGCGGTAGCGATCGCTTGCAATCCCGCTACACCAGCCCCCATAATAAATACTTTCGCGGGTGCGATCGTCCCAGCGGCTGTCGTCAGCATCGGGAAGTATTTTGGTAATGCCGCTGCCCCAATCAACACTGCTTTATAACCCGCGATTGACGCCTGGGAGGACAAAGCATCCATGCTTTGTGCCCTGGTGGTACGGGGAATCATTTCCATACTCAGAGCCGTTACTTTGTGATTTGCGAGTTGCTGTGCTACTACGGGATTTCCCAAGGGATTGAGGAAACTGATTAATACAGATCCTTCCTTGAGTAAGTCAATTTCTGAACGTCCATCTTCTCGCTCTTGTGGGGGACTGACTTTGAGCAAAATATCTGCTTCGCTCCATAATGTGTCAGTATCCGCGATTATTTTTGCTCCTGCTGCTTCATAAGCGCTATCAGAGAAAAATGCTCGCTCACCCGCACCTGCTTCTACCAATACTTCCAAGCCTTGTTTTACCAATCGGGCTACAGTGTCAGGAATTAATGCTACACGACGTTCACAAACTTCTATTTCTTTAGCAACCGCTATTTTCATGAAATCTCCTTGAAAGAAATACCTATTGTCTGCAAGATGTGCAAAATTTTGCCTATTTCCGGATTTAGTGCAGGAGATAGCAAGTGTTCTCAGGCTATCAGCTATTGTCAAGCAGAGGAAGGAGCCTTTGTACTTGGGGAATCGCAGATGTAATCATTTCAGGCAATTGCATTCGTGGCTACATACTGCACATCCTATGTTGAACCCCAAATTTTGCATCTTTGTCTTCAACTTATTTTAGGCATTGAAAACTTTTTGTATTTTTTCTTTACATTGCAGAAGATTCATTATATTCTTTTAACTTGCTTATTCCCCTGAAAAATCTGAATCCTTCCAGTAAAGTTTCACAATCATGAATTTAGCGCAATTCAACAGGCGATCGCTCTTTCTCACAATCAATTTTTATCACAAATCTCTTGATTTTAGACACACTTCTACATATTTAGAAACACAATCCAATTAAAACTCAACTTGTAATGACTCTGGTTGAGCAACCAAAAAAAGCGAAAATCACGCAATAACAGTCTCCGAGATAACCCGCTAAATTCTTTATATATCAAGTAAAGCAGATGACTGCGATCCCTGGAGAGTAGTCTGCAAAAATTTATGTATTATGGCACTTTTGGTTGCCAATTAACGTCCATTGTCACAAAGTCAGTAGTAAAGTTTAGTTAAGAAGAATAACGCCCAGTTATTTAGAAAGGTAATGAACATTTTTTGTATTGTTCAACTGTGCGGAGGGGCATCTCGTGCAGTATAAGCAAAGCTCAGTTAATGTCCTCTTCTTAGGAGTCGC
This sequence comes from Plectonema radiosum NIES-515, assembly GCF_025753815.1. GTDB lineage: Bacteria > Cyanobacteriota > Cyanobacteriia > Cyanobacteriales > Nostocaceae > Hassallia > Hassallia radiosum_A. The sequence goes on from NZ_JAOWRF010000171.1 coordinate 25,404, forward strand.
TGAGAAGCCCACACTGTAGCCTTGCGCTACTTGTGGGAGTATGTCAAATGCCTAGACTTATATCTGTCAGAGGAGCCTAACAATGCGACGTTTACTTTCGGCTTTAGCCGTGACAGGCTGTTTGGTGACTGGGCTGCCAGCCGTCACCTTGGCACAGAGCTTACCTGGATTTACACTCTTTAGCGGGGTTGAAGGCAAAAACCAGCTGCCTTTCCGGTTAGATTTTGGTGGTCAAACAAATGGATGGGATCGCTATAATCTCAGAATTCCCGCCAAAAAAATGAAATTGGCAGTGGCTCAATTCGTTGTTAACTATCCAAATTATTACAAAGGGACTTTTGACGCCAAAAAGATTAACATACTCGTCAATAACAAAAAAGTTGCCGTATCTGAGGTGAAATGGGATAAACAAGGACGGGTAATTGAAATCTTCCCAGAACAGCCAGTTCCCGCAGGTACTAACGTTGTCTTGGAATTCTCTAATGTTCAAAACCCAGCCTTCGGTGGCACATTTTACTTTAATTGTCAAGTACTTTCTCCCGGCGATGTACCACTACTACGTTACGTAGGAACCTGGATTATCAGCGTTAATTAGGGGGCTGGAAGCGTGGAAGCGTGGTTGCTGGATAACTGTATAACCGTCAACTATCAACCAAAAACCAACAACCACTAACAATCCCCTTAAATGTGGTAAAATATTAGGCTGTGAGTTTTTATAGAAATCGCCTAAGAGGAGAACAGTATGCAGAGAACTTTGGGTGGCACTTGCCGTAAGAGAAAAAGAACTTCTGGATTTCGTGCCAGAATGCGGACACCAGATGGAAGAAACGTGATTAGCGCAAGAAGAAGAAAGGGGCGTCATCGTCTCAGCGTTTAGGAAATTTACAGGCGATCGCATTTTGTGGCTTTACCTAAAGCAAATCGGCTAAAATCACGAAAAGATTTCCAGGCAGTCTTCCGAGAAGGAACTCGTCGTCATGGTTCTTATTTAACATTGAGAGCCTTACGACCGTCATCTTCAAGAGTGCCTTCTTTGGATGCTGCCGCTATAACTACACAACCGACTGCAAAAAGTGCAAATCCTGTCAGTACACGCATTGGCATTTCGATTAGCACCAAAGTCAGCAAACGGGCAGTAGTTCGCAATCGGCTCAAAAGGCAGATAGCAGCAGCTTTGCATAAATTGTTGCCCAAATTATTACCAGGATTCAGGCTAGTAGTAATTGTCAAACCAACAGCCGCACAAGAGTGCGTAAGAGAACAATTTCTGCAAGAATTAGAGCAGTTGTTGGCAGAAGCTGAGGTATTAAATGGGTATTAAAGAAGATGTTTATTATGAAGGTGGTCCCCATATCGGGGATTTAATTATAAGCGTGCTGATTGGGCTAACAGTTGTGGGTTTACCATTGACAGTTGCGGCAATTGTCAGAGCGTTGTGGCTGCGCTACCGCATTACCGATCGCCGAGTGACTGTAACTGGAGGTTGGAGAGGACGCGATCGCACCGACGTAATTTACTCAGAAATTGTCAAAGTAGTCAAGGTTCCCCGTGGCATTGGCATCTGGGGAGATATGGTGCTAACTCTCAGAAACGGTAGTCGTCTAGAAATGCGAGCAGTTCCCAAATTTCGCGAAACCTACGACTACATTTTAGAAAGAATTGCCGCCAAAAATCCTAACTTTACTGGCACTGTTAAGAATTAACGGAGACTGGGGACTGGGGAGGGGGAGACAAGGGGACAAGGAGACAAGGAGGACAAGGAGGACAAGGAGGACGACTTGGAAAAATTTCTCCCTTGTCTCCCCCCTCTCCCTTGTCCCCCCCTCCCCTTGTCCCCCCCTCTCCCTTGTCCCCCCCCTCCCCATCCCCCCTTGTGCGGCTATCCGTAGTGGAATATCGTCGCCCGAAAATGATGAGGAGCGATAAAAGCGATAAATTAGATTCAGTCAATTTACAGTAACTCAGGTTGAATTCAGAATAATGGATTTTGGTATAGGCTTTCTCTCGAACAACGTGATGCTGCCAATCATAGACTTGTTCTATGGAATTGTGCCTAGTTATGGATTGGCGATCGTTGCTTTGACATTGATAGTCCGCTTTGCGCTCTATCCCCTGAGTGCTGGTTCAATTCGCAACATGCGGAAAATGCGAATTGTACAACCTCTGATGCAAAAGCGGATGGCGGATGTCAAAGAGCGTTTTAAGGACGATCCGCAAAAGCAGCAAGAAGAAATGATGAACGTCCAAAAAGAATTTGGCAACCCACTAGCAGGATGTTTTCCATTGCTAGTGCAAATGCCAGTTTTATTGGCGTTGTTTGCCACTTTAAGGGGTTCACCTTTTGCAGGTGCGAACTACAACGTTAACTTGCAAATCCTTCCTGCCGATCAAGTAGAAAGAATTCAACCTCAAGCCTTTGCCACTCCTCCCCAAAACATCTACATAGCCGATGGTGAACACGTCAAAGTGACTGCCATACTGCCGGCGGGTAACAAATTATCGGTGGGAGAACACACCAAGATACAATATCAAACTCTTGAGGGCAAGCCATTTGAAGCACTCACAGCAGAACACCCGGAAACTAAGTTAGTTCCAGAATGGAAAATAACTAAAGGTGAAGATCGGATAAAAATTGATGCTGAAGGCAACGTAGAAGCTTTACAGCCAGGAGATGTTACTATTCAAGCAACGATTCCTGGACTAGCGGCAGATAAAGGATTTCTATTCATTGATGCCTTAGGCAGAGTTGGTGCAACCGATCCAGACGGCACAGTCCATTGGGATATCGTCGCCATGATCGTATTCTTTGGAATTAGCCTTTATGTCAGCCAAATGCTTTCTGGGCAAAATTCCAGTGGTGGCAACCCGCAGCAAGACACGGTAAATAAAATCACTCCAGTTATATTTTCTGGGATGTTTTTATTCTTTCCTTTACCAGCAGGGGTGCTGATGTATATGGTGATTGGTAATATTTTCCAGACATTGCAAACCTATATACTTTCCCGCGAACCGCTACCAGAGGAACTACAAAAAATCGTAGAATCTGAGAAAAAACAGGAAGAAATCGCTGGACAAAAGGCGCTACCGTTTGAGCCAAAAAGTTCTAAGAAAAAGGCTACAAGTTGATGATTGCAGAACCGATGCAACGTGGTCAGCAGTGGTTAAAAACACTGCTGCACATAACTGGTGTAAATGCTGAGATTAAGGGTGGAATAGAAACCACTCAAGGTCACGATGGCGCGTTTCAAGAACTTGATAACTACTGGTTGACAATTGATGAAAGCAATTTAACACCAGAACAAATTCGGATCTTAATTGGCACTGATGGTTCAGTACTAGATGCGATTCAGTATTTGGCTAACTCCGTCCTCAACTTGAACCAATCAGAGGATCAGCAAGCCTCGTACACAATCGAGTTGAACGGCTACCGCGTCACTAGACAAGCAGAAATTCGTGCCTTGGCAGAAGCCGCAGCAGAAGAAGCGCGTGCTACTGGCAGAGAAGTGGAAATTAAATCCCTAAGTTCCGCCGAACGGCGTCAAATCCACAGCTTTTTTCAGGATTTTAGTGATTTTGAAACCTACAGCCGAGGCAAAGAGCCGCATCGTTTGCTTGTGGTGCGTCCTGCTCGTTTGGAATAATTTATTTCCAAATCTTTGCTGTGGCTGAAACTGATGATTGATTTTTGATTGGACGCGATGTTTTTCGCGTCTTTAATAATAAATTTCGGAAAACCGTATTGAGTAGACATCTGGTTGAAAAGTAGAGACGTAGCAATGCTACGTCTGGAACAAAGGTTTTGGGCAACAGATAATTAAATTCTGGAGATGTCTAGTAGAAACGCGATCGCTTTTCTCATATAGTAAAAGCTAAACTAAATAATGTAGAATCAGCACAAATGCTGATAATTATAACTTTTCGTTCTTGATGTCTCACAATCCTATGGACGCAATTTACATTCCGCAGCTAACTAAAGCCCCGGAGCGGACAGAGGAGATTCAGGTTGAAGAGTTTCTGCCCGGTTTAGAAACCTTGACACCAGTTCGCGGTAACATCCGCGTGCAGCATCATGGAAATTACCTCCAAGTGTCCGGTCAAGCAGAAGCAATTATTACCTGTACCTGTAGCCGCTGCTTGCAAAATTATAATCATCGTGTACTGCTTGATACAAAAGAAGTTATTTGGTTAGATGAAACGGCTAACGAAACAGAAAACTTGCCTCTAGAGCGGGAAGTTGTTATGGAGGATTTGTTAGAAAGTTTATCACCAGAGGGATATTTTTCTCCTAGTGAATGGCTGTACGAGCAAATGTGTTTAGCAATCCCTCAGCGTCCGCTTTGTAATCGGAAGTGTCCGGGTATTCCTGTAATTACTGTTGATAGTTCTGATAGTTCTCAAACTCAAGTTGATAACCGTTGGGCTTCTCTGGAAGCACTGAAAAAGCAACTTCCAGGGTAGATATTTAATGCGCCGTTTGCTTTATTACGGCGCAATTAATTATCTATTTGTAAGTATAAATTGCCTAGACTACCAATGCGCCTGATAAACTCTACTCCTGATTAAAAAATCCTTTTTCGTGCAGCAAAGCAACAATTTTATAAGTACATTCTCTAGTTAATTTTGATGCCATTTCTTCAGTAAAAACTGTACTTTGTGGAATATCTTTGAAGCAATTTTCAACTTCTTTGCTGAAGCTGTCATAGATTTGCTTATCATTTATGACCTTAAATAGACAACTAAGGGAATTCTGAATTTGCTGCAAGTTATTCTCTCGAAGTGTTATGGTTTTCAAAACTTCATCGTTTTAATACAGCAGATTTCAGGTATATGAGGTACATACGTAAAACCCGCTCACCCGCTCACAGACTACCAAGTGCTACGTCTCTACGTGTATTTCATAACAACGCAATCTGCTGTATATCAAACCCAAAATCTTGTAGAGACTATTCTGTGCTACGTCTCTACGTGTATCCGATATTAGCGATAGGGTGCTGTAATTTTCTGGCAAGAGTCTGTAAAAAAATGAAAAAATGGAGTATTTTGAAGCACCTGATTATCCTGACAGGTGATTCAACTATACTCACCACAAAAGGGCGATCGCTCACCTTGAAAAAATATCTCACATAGAGCGATCGCACTGCCAACCCCTATGAACTGGTAGATGTTGGTTCTATAGTTGTTAGAGGCGATACAAACCTGAACAATGAAAGAATAACTAATAACCACAGCTACTTATGACCTTCCGTGAAGAGTTTAAACTGCTGCTACGTGCTCGTTACCCTTTAATCTACATCCCCACGTATGAAGAGGAACGGGTGGAAGCAGCGATTCGGGAAGAAGCGGCAAATCAGGGCAACCGTGCCGTGTATACTTGGGATTTTGTGGATGGCTACCAAGGCAATCCGAATGATGCGGGGTTTGGTCGTCGCAACCCGCTGCAAGCTTTGGAGTTTATCGAGAAGTTATCGGCTTCTGCGCCGGCGGTGTTGATTTTAAGAGATTATCATCGCTTTTTAGAAGATGTGGCGATCGCTCGCAAACTCCGCAATCTCGCCCGTCTCCTCAAGTCTCAACCGAAAAATATCGTCTTATTGTCCCCGAAAATCGCCATCCCGGAGGACTTAACTGAAGTTATGACGGTTTTGGAGTTTCCCTTGCCGGCAGCCCCAGAAATTAAAGCAGAGATAGAACGCTTGTTAATCGCGACTGGTGGTAACTCACTTTCTGCCAAAGTTTTAGATGACTTGGTGCGCTCTTGTCAAGGGCTTTCGATGGAAAGAATTCGCCGAGTTTTGGCTAGAGCGATCGCTACTCATGGCGAATTGCAACCAGAAGATGTAGATTTAGTTTTGGAAGAAAAACGGCAAACTATTCGCCAAACGCAAATTTTAGACTTTTACCCTGCCACTGAGCAAATATCTGATATTGGCGGATTGGATAATCTGAAAGATTGGCTGTTGCGTCGGGGAGGCTCATTTACTGAAAAAGCGCGTCAGTACGGATTACCGCACCCGCGTGGTTTAATGTTGGTGGGTATTCAAGGAACTGGTAAATCATTAACGGCAAAAGCGATCGCACATCATTGGCATTTACCTTTACTACGTCTGGATGTCGGACGGTTATTTGGTGGTTTGGTGGGTGAATCTGAATCCCGCACGCGCCAAATGATACAAGTTGCTGAGGCTCTCGCGCCTTGCATTTTGTGGATAGATGAAATAGACAAAGCCTTTTCCGGGCTTGGTAGCAGAGGTGATGCGGGAACCACTAGCCGCGTCTTTGGCACATTTATTACTTGGTTAACCGAGAAAACCTCACCCGTGTTTGTTGTTTCTACGGCGAATGACATTCAAGCGCTACCACCAGAAATGCTGCGAAAAGGGCGATTTGATGAGATTTTCTTTGTTGGTTTACCCACTCAAGAAGAAAGAAAAGCGATTTTTAACGTTCATTTATCCCGACTGCGACCACATAACTTGAAAAGTTATGAAATAGAGAGGCTAGCTTACGAAACACCCGATTTTTCAGGAGCGGAGATTGAGCAAACTTTAATTGAAGCGATGCATATTGGGTTTAGCCAAAATCGGGACTTTGTGACTGACGACATTTTAGAAGCAGCCAGTCAGATTATACCCTTAGCGCGAACCGCTGTGGAGCAAATTCAGAAACTGCAAGAATGGGCAGCGTCGGGTAGAGCGCGTTTGGCATCGAAGCATAATCCCTTAAGCGATGCCTTGGGCAAGCTACGCTAACGCATTCAACGACAACTGCAATAATAAGTCAAGAATGATGAGTTAAGAGTTATGAGTTATAATCTTTCACTTTAACCCCTAACTCTTAACTTCTGTGGTGCAAAGGTTATAAATATGATGGTTTCTAACGTACTAAAATATATACTTGGGATTTTCTTGGCGATCGTTGTTTTAATCGGTGGTGGTGTTGCAACTGCGCTGTATTTCATGAATCGAACTGCCGTACCTCCGACTAAACCGATTTTTGCGAATGATTCACCGGAGATCAAAGCACAAGCTCCCAAAACTCCCGGAGCATCACCCGCACTCACCCCTACCCCTTTTGAAGCGCGAACTACCAAACCAAATGTTACTCCCACTTTATCACCCGATACTACTGAATCAAAAAAGCCATTGCCAGCAGGAGCTTACAATGCCCGTGTTAGTTGGTCTCAAGGCTTGAGTTTGCGAGCAGAAGCAAAACAGGACGCTGAAAAAGTTGGTGGAGTTGGTTTTAATCAAAAAATTATCGTCTTGGAAGAAAGCCAAGATAAAGTCTGGCAAAAAATTCGTCTCGAAGATAGCGATCAAGAAGGTTGGGTGAAAGCAGGTAACACTAAAAAAGTTGACGCTCAAGATAATTCCCAACCAACGCAACAATAAAAGGGACGTTTAGACGCTTGAAAGAAGAGTTTTCACGCTTTTTAACCAAGGTGGAATTAAGTGGTTTTCAAGTTTTAGTTGTACATGGTATTGTAATAACAAAAAAAAATTGCAACCTTGCCGGAAAGTAACTCTATCGATGTGTTGTTAATCAGTACAAAACCATTTGTAGATGATTGACTGTTGGCAACAACAGTCGTTAGCATACTGACATAAATTTGTCAACATCTGACATCAACAACCTAGGTTAGCGTGCAAGGTAAATACTGTAACAAAAATTTATATAACCCGAAAACTTGGAAAAATTATGGAAACCATTGGTAATTTTGGTGTAGTCTCAACCGACGAGGCATCTAAAAGCATCGAGGTTGTTCCTCTGGGGGTGGATTTTAAATTTTTTCATAATTGGAGAAACTTCTCTATTGCCGGGATGCGTCTATTGTCTGTAGCGCTAACTATGGGTATTTTGAGTATAGCTGGACAAGCTATGGCACTTCAGAAATTAGGAAGTAGCGGTAATGATGTCACAAACACCCAGAGGTGTTTGAAAAAGTTAGGCTACTTTAAGGCTCCAGTGACGGGTAATTTTGCTTCCTTGACTCAGAAGGCTGTAATCGGATTTCAGCGAGCTAAGAAACTACCTGCTGATGGAGTTGTGGGTATCAGCACTGAGCGATCGCTGCAACAAGCATGTCTTGCAAAAAACAGCAGTGGTAATGTTGGTAAAAACCCTGGTAGTAATGTTACCGGCGACTTGCGGCAAGGTAGCAAGGGTGCTAGCGTCTCCAAGCTCCAACAAAATTTACGCCAATTAGGTTACTTTAACGGTCGAATCGATGGCTATTTTGGTTTAGATACTCAGCAAGCAGTCATTAAATTTCAGCAAGCTTCTCGATTGCGTGCGGATGGTGTTGTCGGTTCTAGAACTATACAAGCAATACTAATTAAACGTGGTGAAGGTGAAGGTGGTGAATATCCTGTTCTTTCTGAAAATAGTAGTGGTCTAGCTGTAACTAGGCTACAACAGTTATTGAAACAGAGGGGTTATTTTAATACTAATCCCACCGGTCGCTTTGGACCAATTACCAGAGATGCTGTAATTGCATTTCAACGCAATTCCGGTTTACCTGCTAATGGTGTGGCAAATAGGCAAACTTGGGATGCACTACTGATAACTTCTCAGGAACCGACTCCTGCTGGAGTGAGTCTCTCTACTGAGCAAATTAGAGAACTGCAACAGCGTTTACGGGATCTGGGTTATTTGAACACCAATCCAACTGGTAATGTAAGTCCGCTGACCATAGATGCTTTGCGTCGATTTCAACAAGATTATAGGCTTTATGCCGATGGAATTGCCGACAGTCAAATACTCGAAGCTGTACGTAGAGCCTGGGAAGATAGATATGCTAATCAAAATCAACCCAACAAAAATTATATCTCTGTCGGTGACACTGGAGAAAATGTGAAAGCACTCCAGGAGCGTTTAACGCAGTTAGGCTACTATAATGCCTATCCTGACGGTTATTTCAGCGAATACACCAGATCGTCTGTAATTGCATTCCAGCAATATTATCGACTCAATCCGACTGGGGTTGTCGATTCGCAAACTTGGCAAGTATTAGGATTCAATGGTTCCCCAGTTGCGAATCGTCCTAATAATAATCGCTATGTAGTAGTAGTGCCAATTTCCCATAACGATACTCTCAACATAGTACGTCAGTATGTACCTAATGCTTTCCTGGCTGAATCGAGATTGGGTAATTATGTGAATGCGGGAGCATTTAGCGATCGCACCCAAGCAGAACAGCGTTCTAGAGAATTGCGATCGCGTGGTTTAGATGCACGGGTAGATTACTTCTAAAAGTTAGGGTTTGGGACAACGCATAGTTCATTTTCACGTCTATGTCTATTAGACATCTCCAGAAAACAATGTAGAGACGCGACCGGTCGCGTCTCTACAAGGGTTTGGGACAACGCATAGTTTATTTTCACGTCTATGTCTATTAGACATCTCCGAAAAAGACGTAGAGACGTAGCACATGCAACGTCTCGACAACAGACATCTGTTGGAAAAGAATGTAGAGACGTAGCACAGAATCGTCTCTTGGGGTTTGGACAATGCATATTTAATTTTCACGTCTAATCAAGGGTTTCGGGCAACGCATAATTAATTTATGGAGATGTCTATTAATTACATCGACAAATGCAACTGTGAACCAAGGTTCGTTTTATTGACTTCAATCCGGGCTTGGAAGGCTTCTTTGAGGTGGGGCATATGAGTTACAGTGAGGATGCAGGCAAAATCACAAGCGATCGCATTAATCGCGGCAATCAAGCGATCGCATCCTTCGGCATCCTGTGTACCAAAGCCTTCATCTATAATTAACAATTGTAATGCCGCCCCTGCCCGTTGTGCTAATAATTTTGCCAAAGCTAAACGAATCGCAAAGTTAATTCTAAAAGCTTCTCCACCAGAGTAAGTTTCATAAGCTCGCGTTCCTCTAGCATCAGCAATTAAAATATCTAAAGTGTCTATCAACTTGGCATTTTTCTTTGCTTTACTACTTCTTCCCGCTTTTTGTGTAATAAATTGCACATGCAATTGATTCGCGCTCAATCGCGAAAGCAGTTGATTTGTCTCTGCTTCCAACTGAGGCAAGACATTTTCAATCATCAGTGCTTGGATGCCATTTTTACCAAAAGCTTGCGTTAATTCCTGATAAACGCGCTGTTGTCGCTTGGCTTCAAGCAATTCTTGCTGCTGTTGCAAAAACTGAGTTTGCAGCATTTCCAGATGGTGAGCAACTTGTTCTAAACGCCCTAATTGCCCGATTTTTTCATCAAGTTCTCGTCTGCGAGCCGCAATTTGTTGCTGTAGGGTTTCAATTTGAGCAGTTGGGTTTGCTGTTTGTTCAAGTTGGGCAACGATGCTTTCGAGTTGGCGTTCAATTGTTTGCCTTTCAGTCATTCTCCCATGTCTAGAGGCTTCTAAGTCTTGAAATCTGACTTTTAGTTGCGGATACTGCTGTTGAGCTGACGAAAGTTGTTGATGGCGCAATTCCCAAGATTGCGCTTTGCGTAAACTTGTGCGAATATTATTATGCTGGTCTGAACTGTAATTAATTTCGGCAATGTGGCGGTCAAGGGCGGCAATTTGTTTGGCAGCTTCAGAATTGATTTGAAGAAGCTCAATTTTCGCTTTTAATTCGGCAATTTGCGCTTCAATTTGTGGTTTTCGTGCCGCTATTTGCGAACTTCGCTTGTTTGCATCTTTAATTTGCTGAAGTTTAATTTCTGCCCATCGCCAGCGTTCAACTTCACTACGGGCAAGAGCGTGGTCTTGTTCGTGATAATTTAGTTGTTGAAGATATTCATTTAATTGCTGTAATTCGAGTTGTTTTTCAAGAGCATAATCGCCAACTTCAAGCGATCGCTCTAAATGCTGTTTTTCGGCGGCAATTTGTTGTAGTTGTGCTGAAGCATTACTGGTAGACTCAAGTTGGGCTGCTAATTGTCCTCTTTGTTCGCGCAAAGCATCATAACTCGCCAATTTTTGCGATATTTCCCGGTATTCCTGTCTGAGTACCTGAATTTCTCTATCCGAAAATGCCATTTGCTCTCGGAATACCCACAATTGCCCTTCCGTATCCTTGTACTCTGCTTTGGTTTTATCTGTGACTCGATTCCAATGATGTTCATCTAAAGGACGTTCGCACAAAGGACAAAGTGCATTCGGATTTTGCAGAAGAAGCAGTTTTTGGTCTAGTTCTCCCAACAGTCTTTCATACTCTCGTTGCTGCCCTTGCAAGCGTTCGATAAAGTGACGCCTTTCCTGTCCTTTTTCCTGCACTCGTTGCAGATAAACTCGCTTTTTCTCTAATTCTTCAATTTGTATTCCTACATCCATCACCGCTTGTTGCAACTGCGGTTGGCGTCCAAATGCGCGTTGGAGTTCATTTTCTACTTGTTGGAGTTGTTCCAGACGTGCTACCAAACCAGCAGCAACCCGATCTAACTGGCTTTGCAAAGTTGCTCGCTGTTGCAATAAGGGAGACACTTGCATTTGTAGTTGATCTAAATAAGCAACTCGGTTACGTGCTTTTGTCAGATGTGCTAAAGCGGCTTCAACTTCGCTTTTATTGGTGAGAGTATGTTGAATTTCTTGCTCTTGTTGCTGCAAAACCTCTAATTGAGCGAGAAGGTGTTGTAGTTGTCGTTCTTGATCGTTAATTTGCTTCGTCAGTTGATGCTGTAGTTGTTGACGCTGTTGTATTCGCTGTGTGTATTCTTCAAATTTGGCACTTAAAGATTCTTCTTGAGATTGCAGCGTCTGATATTGCCCTAACCCTGCTTTTATCTCGGTTTCTTGACTTAAGATTGCTTGTAAATCTGATAGCTGACTATTAATTGCTGATTGTTCTTGTTGCAGGCGATCGCAATCAGAACTCAGATTTTGGTATTGTTGTCTGACAAAGCTCAGTTGTTCAGTCCAATTTTGGCGAGTAAGCTGGACAACTTGCAAACTTTGGATTTGAATATTATCAAAAGCTTGTATTTGTTGGAGTTGATTGAGTTCAACTTCTAATTCTGCTTGTTGTGCCTGTGTAACAGAGCGTTCTTGCAGTTTAGTTTTGCTCGACTCCAAACAACGCTCTAATTCTTCTACCTTTGCTTTGAACTGACGAGACGATTCTTTGGCTCGTTCTTCCAATTCATCGTATTGATTTAGCTTCAATAACTCTGCTAAAATTTCTTTGCGTTCGTTCGGACGCTTGAGCATAAACTCGTCTGCACGACCTTGACGCAGGTAGGCGGAGTTAATAAAAGTTTCATAATCGAGCTTAATATGTTCTAAAATCACATCTTGAGTTGCCCTTACTCCTTTGCCGGTAAGTGAGCGAAACCCAGAAGGTGTTTCCACTTGAAATTCTAAAACGCCAGTACCACCACGAGGTCGGGTGCGAATAACTCGATAAATTTGCTGGTTGCTTTGAAAAGTGAAATCAACTCGAACTTCTTTCGCACCAGAATGAATCACATCATCTTCAACACCGGCGCGGCTTTCACCCCAAATTGCCCAAGTGATAGCTTCGAGAAGCGAAGATTTGCCCGCACCGTTAGAACCACAAATACAAGCCGTATGCAAACCGCGAAAATCTAAAGTTGCATCACGGTAACTGAGAAAGTTTTTGAGGATTAGTTGTACTGGGATCATCGAGGCTATAGCGCCACATCTACATTTTATAAAAAACAGTACACATGCACTTAAATTAGTTTAGCTATCTACAAATCATGTTTCTAGTATTGAAGACTTTAATTTTACAAAAATTAACAATATGATCGTCGGATTTTTCTTGTTAGGCAAAAACTTTTTATTTTCTGGAGATAAAAATTGACCTGCGGCTGGCTTTTGCTCTGAGTTAACAAAAGAAGAGAGTAGGGGGGATAAATAAAGGGGACAAGAGAAAAAACTTTACCCTAGAGTCTGACGGAAGCTTTGTTGGCTACTTTTGCTTTTTGATCGCTGATGAATAAAAAGATGACATTTTATATCTATTAGACATCTGTTGGAAAACAATGTAGAGACTTCGTATTTCGCGTCTCTTGGGGTTTGGATAACGCATATTTAATTTTCGGAGATATCTATTAGGCTTTAAGAAAGTAGCAGCAAAGCAGACACTATTTTTGGGTCATCTAAAAAATCTTTCTTCAAAGAAAAGCGATCGCTTGGGTTTTACCTTGACCGAGGTATCAACATCACATCTGTATTTACTGCAAATTTGGTATTGTTGTTAACAAGACTTACACTAAGAGAAGTTTGAGCAGAAAATCTAAATATTCATGCATCAAATGGTAATTTTGTCTACAATATAAATAAGAGTTCGCATTCAGCCGATTCGCCTCTATTCAATGGCATACATATGTGGACATAAACAGTCAAAAAAGATTCTGGAACAAATTCGTTAACTCTGCGTCATCTATTAATCTTACCAAGAACCCCGATTTATTGAAGAAGTCGGGGGGTATGAATACCAATACATATCTTCTCAATCCCCAGTCCCCTGTTTAAGGAACAATAAACTCAAATTATCGGTCAAATAAATTCTTTAACTTTCGGAATATGCCTATAGACAGGTTTAAAAAGTTTTAGAAACAATCTCAGTAAATCGACGTCATTAAACACATGATAAAAACAAACGGAAACCCTCTTATGACTCACCTTAATCGCTGGAAATATGCAACGGCTGCACTCATGTCAATGGCTATAAGCACGGGTGCTATTGTCCCCATATTTATATCCACACCTGCTAGCGCACAACGGATTTATGGTCAATCAAGATCCGTTTCTATTCCTACCGGAGTGACATTTCCTGTAGCTTACGACAAAGATAAAGTTGTTGTTACTCCTGGGGAAACTGTACCCTTAACACTAACAGTTGCAACCAACATTATTGATAGCAGCAGAAATGTCTTAATTCCTGCGGGAACTCAAATTGTGGGACAATTGCAACCAGTAACCAGAAATGGTCAAAAAGGTGTGCAATTCGTTGCTCAAGAGTTAGTTTTTGCTTCTGGTCAGCGTCAGTCTGTTAATGCTTCTTCTTCCGTAATTACCAGAACTGAAAAAATCAGCAAAGGAGCTGATACAAATAGAATTGTCACAGATGCAGCGATTGGTGCGGGTGCTGCCAGTGTGATATCACTAATTACAGGCGATCGCAAAATTCAAGCAATTGAACCGATTGGTGGTGCGGCAGCTGGTGCTGCTGCAAGTGTGCTGTTGCGGAAAAAACAAGCCGATGTCTTTGTCCTCAAGCCAGAACAAGATTTAAATGTGACTCTGCGTTCTAACTTGGTAGTATCCCGTTCTTACTAGGCTTGAGTTTAGTTAAGTCGTGACTTTAATTATTTTAATAAGCGATCGCACACACATATTGAAGTGGCGATCGCTTAATTTTTCACTAAAGCCAAATCGGCACGGTGACACCTACCTCAATGTTGGATGGTTGATCGCGTATAAATTTTACAAAAATTCATGCGATCGCCGCAAGTATCATGTTTTGGCAAGAAATTTCGCATTGCTTCTGCATTTTATTTATGAGCTTTGCTTATAAATAAAAATATCCAAAAAACGAACTAGCTTTATCGGCAACAGCAACTGTTTGGGAATGGCAAAAATCCTCAAAAGTAGCACCTGTTCAGATTGATATCGAAACCAAAAAAATGATGTTTGCCGTCAATGTCAAAATGCTGTTTGATATAGACGCTAGCGATTGGAAAGAAGCATTTGTAAGTGCAACGAATTTTATAGAGGAATACTGCGCCAATCAATCACACTTGACGCAGAATCTTTCAGCAACGGAACTCTTGCCGATAAAGCAAAGCTATCAAGAAGCTATTGAAGTGCAGAATGCAATAGCGCTACGGATTGCACGCTGTGCTGGGTTAGTAACGGCTGATAGCGAAGTACCGAAGCAATTAAAGACAACTATCGTCCGCACATTGTTGAATAGTTACAATGGGATGGCAACAGCACTGGGATGGATAATATATCAATTAGTACAGTACCAAGAAGTACTAGAGCGAGTATATAGTGAGGTTGATCGGGTTATTGGCGATCGCGAACCGACCGTTAAAGACATTCCTAAATTATCTTATCTGCGACTGGTGGTAATGGAAGTGTTACGTTTATACCCACCCGCATGGATGTTAAGCCGGCAGGCAATTAGTGCAGACCGATTAGGAGAGACTCTAATTTTGCCGGGAGCAATTATTTCTATAAAATATTTCCCGCGTTTGTACCACTACAAGGCTTAGTCGTGATTGATATCTCCCCCGGTTAGAAACCGGAGGATTCTAAACTGATGTTGCTACGGGGGGATAAACCCCCACTTCGCAACGCTTGTTTACGATATGATTTATTTAATCTCTTGAACAAATCAATTCGTTG
>NZ_JAOWRF010000095.1 GCF_025753815.1 Plectonema radiosum NIES-515
CTTAGTAAATCGTCGGATTGAAATTACACCACCGCCTGGATTGTTAGAAGTTAATAATGTGGTGAAAACAAATGTAGAGACGTAGCATTGCTACGTCTGTTGGGGTTCTGGATAACTCCCTATTTTCAAGGTAGCGATCGCACGATATGGTATAATTGTCCTTGGGGAAAGCGATACCAAATAGCCATCGCTATTTGGGCTTGACAATCGCATCGGACAGCATAACGAAACCAGCATATCTGGAAACAGCGATCGCCTTCAGAAGTTAAAAGCCACGTTTTTTCATAGCGGACTAAATCGCTTTCCTTATCAGAAGTTGTTTTTTCCAGGGAATTAGCTCATGCGATCGCATCTTCTTGATGTTTCTTGATACCCTGTGGTAAATACCTTTCTGCATATTGCCAAAATAAAGCCGTAAAATCTTTCCCTAACACCAGAAAGTGCAGACTGGATGTGAGAATAGCGATCGCACAGCACATCACTAATAAACCTCTCCGAAAATTAAATATGCGTTGTCCACAACCCTTGTAGAGACGCGAAATTTCGCGTCTCTACATTGTTTTCTGGAGATGTCTAATAGACATCGACCCAATAGACATCTCCAGAAATTAATTATGCGTTACCCGAAACCTTTGTAGAGACGTGAAATTTCACGTCTCTACATTGTTTTCTGGAGATGTCTAATTTAATTATGCGCTACCCGAAACCCTTGATTAGACGTAGCTAGCTTACGTCTCTACGTCTTTTATGGAGATGCCTAATAGACATCTCCATAAATGAACTATACGTTGTCCAAACCCTTGATTAGACGTAAGCTAGCTTACGTCTCTACGTCATTTATGGAGATGCCTAATAGACATCTCCATAAATGAACTATGCATTGTCCAAACCCTTGTATAGACGCGATCGTCCGAAGTCACAATAATTGTTTTCTGGAGATGTCTAATACACCCAAAATACCAATCAGCTTATATATCGGCATTTCTGCTTCTGAGTTTGGGATCTCTTTACCAACACGAATTCTATTTGTCAAGGGAATAAGTTGAAACTCCACCTTCTATACCTGAGTCAATTTTGACACCAGATAGCTTTGTACCACAAGCTTTACAAAATTTAGCGTCTGCATCGTGAAAAGCTAAACCACAACCCGGACAAAGTGTTTCTACTTGATTAACAGATTTTACCAACCGTTTAATTAAATCACCCACCTGCCAAGGAATGAGCGCAATACCTGTTAAAATCATCGATACTGTCAATAAGCGACCTAATTCAGAAATGGGTGTAACGTCACCAAATCCCACAGTTGTCATGGTGACAATCGAAAAGTAAAATGCATCCAAAAAAGTCCGAAATACTTTCGGGTTAACTGGATGCTCAACTTGATAAATTAAACCTGAATAAACAAATATTATTGTAAATAACGTAAATAATATCCGTCCAAAAATTAGACCATCTGCGGTGTTAATTTTCCCAAAAAAAGATTTTTTATCTAGAAACCTGACTAACCGTAAAATTCTAAACCATCGCAACAACCGAATAAAGCTAATATCAGCCGTTCCCAGAAAAAATGGCAAAATAGCCATTAAATCAATAATCGAGTAAAAGCTAAAAATATACTTAATTTTGTTGTCTGTACTCCACAACCGGAGTGCATATTCTACAGCGAAAATTATCAAGATTACGGTATCTAGGATATTTAATTCAAATCTAACTGCATTAGGAATAGTATAAGTTTCTGCTACAAATATTACTGAAGACAGTAGAACTAATCCCGCAATTGTGAGATTAATTGCTTTACCTACAGGTGTTTCTAAGTCTGTTAAGTAGAATGCTGTTTTTTTTCGTAAAAGTAACATTTTTGACAAGTTGCTTGTAAATAACTTTACGAATGATTAGAATAATAGGGATTGCCAACTCTAGGTTAACTTACAAATATAAAATTGTCCCATTTTTAATTATTTATGAAACGTGAAGATTTTATGCGCCTAGCGTTAGAAGAAGCAAAAATCTGGGAACCTCTGGGGAAACCTTTACGGTTCTCTGCGTTGAAAAATATATAATTCCGATCTAGACGCATTCGTCGTTTGTTTAGCGTCTCCCACAGGAGAAGACGTTCCCCCAGGGTAGACGCAGAGAAAGAAAATTTTTAATTATTTAAATAAGCCGAAAACGTGTTGGCAAAAATCGCGGCTTGAGTGCGATCGCGTAAATTTAATCGATTCAAAATGTTTGTGACGTGATTTTTCACCGTTCCCTCAGAAATGTATAATTTCTGAGCAATTTCTCTATTATTTGCACCTGTTGCAATTAACTGCAAAACCTCTTTTTCTCTAGGGGTAAGTTCAGCTAAACTAGGTGGTAGTGGGGGTAATTGAGATACCGTTACTGCGGGAAACTGAGTGAACAGTTTTTTGACTATTCCTGGTCCTAGTTGAGTATATCCTTTGTGGACGGCGCGAATTGCCACAGCTAATTCTTCAGAAGGTGTATCTTTCAGTAAATAACCCATTGCTCCATTCTGCAATGCCGCTGTCACATATTCATCATCATCAAAAGTTGTCAGCACTAAAACTTTGACTTTGGCAAAACGCTTGTGAATTTCTCGCGTGGCTGCTACTCCATCCATAATTGGCATTCTTACATCCATTAATACCACATCTGGTGACAATTTAGCAATAATATTAATTGCGTCTTCACCGTTTTCCGCTTCCCCAATAACTTCTAAATCTGCTTCTAATTCCAATAATGCTTTTAATCCTTGACGAATTAAATTTTGGTCATCTACAATTAACACTTTAATCATATCTATTTGATGTTAGTAAATTGCATGAAAAACCTGATATTATCCATAATTACTATTTATTTCATTGGCAAATATGAGGGTTCGTTGAAAAATATAACTAAAATATGATGACTATAATATTAATATGGTTACGAGGAAAAAGGAATATCAACTATAATCTGACAACCGAAACCGGGAGCGCTGTTAATTTTAAATTCACCTCCTCGTGCTAAAGTGCGATCGCGCATACTTTGCAATCCAAAACCAGTTGTATTTTGTTCTACATCAAATCCTCTACCATTATCTTCAATTATTAAATTTAGATTTTTTCTCGTAATTAATTGTATTTTAATTTCCGTAGCATTTGCATATTTAGAAATGTTTGTTAATGATTCTTGAATAATCCGATAAACAGCGGTGCTAATTTCTGGTGGTAGGGGATAAGGGAGGTCAATTTGACAAATTGGCACAACACCAGTTGAGCGATAAAATATAGCTGCAAGTAGAGCGATCGCTTCTTCTAAAGATTCAGACTGCCAAGGGTGAGAGCGCATTGTCGAAACTGATTGTCGCACATCTTGCAATGCTTTGGAACCTAATTCTTTTGCTCTAGCCAAGAAACTTTGAGCCTTGGTAGGATTAGATTGCCATAATTTTAAAGCAGTTTCCAATTGTAGATTCAAAGCAGTGAGAGAATGTCCTAAAGAATCATGAATTTCTCGTGCAATGCGGTTACGTTCTTCGAGAGTAGCTTGATTTTCAATTTTCAGGGCATATTGACGCAGCTTTTCGTTAGCGATCGCTAGTTTTTCTCGACTTTGCCGTTCAGATAATACTGCATTCATTAATAACAATACGAAGACTAAAGCTAATCCAAAAGAAAGCATAAAACTTAATGTCAAAAACCAAAAGCGCTCTTGTGCCCTTGGTGGTAATGGAAATCGGTTAAACCGCTGTGATAGGGTTATTAAAATTAATAAAAAGGATAAACTGGCAACTACTAAACGACCAGTAAACTGAAATATTAAGCAACTGCGAGTTACTATAATCATGTTAATAAAGGGAAATAATCGAGCAGTTCCACCCCCTAAAAAAGCAGTTATTAAAATTAAGATTATTTCCAGAGCCGTATACAGTAATTTATTTCTTTGATTACTTGTAGGCAATCTTAAGCCCATTAAACCAAAAATTGCCAGACAAGCAATTGTCAGTTCCGGAAAATTGGTCTGAAATCGCTCAGATCGAAATGGAAAAACTGCGCTGATAGCAGAAAAAGCGAGTAATATCCATTCTAAATAAAGCAAAAATCGAAAAGGATGATTTTGAAATTCAATTGGGCGACTCATGAGTTGTGATACTTTAGTAATTAGTCAAAAGTAAAAAGTAAAAAAAAATTGCTTTTAACTGTTGAGACGCGAAATTTCTTCTCTCTACAATTTCTAACTCCTAACTTACACAAATTACTAGTCACATTTATCAAATTTTAATCATGACTTAAGTCATGGGTTTATTCGTGACTTTTTACGCATGTCGTTGCCACAGAGACATTTATATGATGGTGATAGCAGAGAAGCAAAGCCAAAAACTAATAAATGAAACTTAAAAATTTATCCTTGATAGCAGGAGCGATTGCCCTCAGTTTAAGTGCAACCCCTTTCGTCGTCAACGCCCAAAAAATATCGCAAACACCAACACAAGTTAAATCAGATCGCAATGGTCCATTTGAACGCTTGGGACTAACGGATGCACAAAAAACGCAAATTAAAGACATTCGCAGCAATAGCCGTGCTCAAATGGAAGCAATTCTGACCTCAGAACAAAAACAACAGCTAGAAGCCGCAAAACAAGCACATCAGGGTCAATCTCGGCAAGAAAGAGGTCAAGGTCAGCGTCCCAAGAGGGGTTTTGCTTCTTTAAATCTAACTGAAGAACAGAAAACCAAGATGCGCGAAATTAGGGAATCAGAGAAAAATCAGATCCAAGCAATCTTAACTCCTGAACAGCAGCAAAAATTCCAGGAATTTAAAGATAACATGCGATCGCGTCGTCAACGACCCAATTCAAGCAACTAATTAACCTTAAGCCCTGATATTAGCTTGATTGTGATGGAAATTATCTCTGCCACAATCAAGCTTGGTGATGACAACCAACCGATAAAAAATATAACTTTAGCCATAAATACTTGTATTCGTCATTCTCCCGGACGTAGTGATTAATTTGGGATTCTATAATAGTTGAAGATAAACTGGAGAGATCCACGAGGCAATAAATGAAGTTCAAAAACCTATCACTGATAGCAGGAGCGTTAACGAAGTGTGCGCCTTCTTGCGCTCTCGCCCTAAGTTTAACGGCAGTTCCTTTCTCGGTCAAGGCAGAAATCTCTAAGAGCGCACCAATTCAACTTGCCCAAAATCCACCAGCCAAACCTCCTGCTCAACGTGGTATCAAACTCACACCGGAACAACAAACTGAATTTAGGAAGATTGATAACGGTATTCGTGACCAAGTAAAGAAACTGATGACACCACAGCAACTCCAACAAATCCAAACCGCTATAGACTCAGGTAAATCTCAGCGCGAAGCTTTTGGGGCAATAAATTTTACCCCAGAACAGCAAGCCGAATTGCAGAAAATTTTCATAACCTCACAACAACAAAGAGAAGCTTTGCTGACTACTGACCAAAAAGCACAATTAGCGCGATTGCGTCAGCAAAATTCCGTTCCTACTACTTCAGTACCTAAAAAATAATCAATTTCCTCATTCCTAAATAACTTCAGGGTACATTATCTACCTTTCATAGCGATCGCCTAATTAACATGTACAGGCGATCGCTTGTTTTTTGTAGCTAGTATGACAAATTCAATTATTTTGATTGTTAAACTTATCACACATTTCTTTAAGTATTTTCAAATAATATTCTTAAAGACTTATTGTTTGCTTATTTGAATTGAAAAGGGGACTAGGGACTGGGGACTGGGGAAACTTGGATCATTGTAGGCATTGAACCAAGTTTTATCGCCAAATTTAACAATCAGCAATATAAATTAGGACTTACGCAAAAACCAAGATCGCTCCTCTTATTTCTCTGTGTTCTCTGTGCCCTCTGCGGTTCGTTTTTCCGTGACTTGTGCGTAAGTCCTGTAAATATCCTCGCATTCGGGCAATCTAGCAGGAGAAAATGATGAAGAAAAACTTTGCAACCATCGACGGCAATGAGGCTGTTGCCCGTGTTGCTTATCGATTAAATGAAGTAATTGCCATTTATCCCATCACCCCCTCCTCAGCAATGGGTGAATGGGCAGATGCATGGTCTTCTGAAAGCCACCCTAACTTGTGGGGTACTGTGCCGAGTGTGATTCAGATGCAGAGCGAAGGTGGAGCTGCTGCTGCGGTACATGGAGCATTACAAACAGGTTCCCTGACTACCACCTTCACAGCATCTCAGGGATTATTGTTGATGATTCCCAACCTCTACAAAATCGCTGGGGAACTGACTAGCGCTGTGATTCACGTTGCTGCACGTTCTTTGGCTACCCACGCATTATCAATTTTTGGCGACCAAAGTGATGTGATGGCAGCGCGTGCTACTGGCTTTGCGATGCTGTGTTCTGCCTCAGTGCAGGAAAGTCAAGATTTTGCCCTGATTGCTCACGCTGCCACCTTAGAAGCGCGAGTGCCGTTTCTGCACTTCTTTGACGGTTTCCGCACCTCTCATGAAGTGCAAAAAGTCGAATTGCTGGAAGACGAGGATTTGCGATCGCTCATTAACGACAATCTCATATTCGCTCACCGTGCCCGCTCTCTCACCCCAGACCGTCCAGTATTGCGAGGTACGGCTCAAAACCCCGATGTCTACTTTCAGTCCCGCGAAGCCGCTAACTTATACTACAACGCTTGTCCAGATATTGTTCAGCGAATCATGGATAAATTAGGCGATCGCACTGGACGACATTACCAAATCTTTGAATATCACGGTGCCCTTGATGCAGAACGTGTCATTATACTTATGGGTTCCGGCTGTGAGACAGTACACGAAACCGTAGATTATCTTAACAACCGTGGGGAAAAAGTAGGTGTCCTCAAAGTCAGATTATACCGTCCCTTTGACGCAATCGGGTTTGTTAATGCCCTGCCAAAGAATGTGAGAGCGATCGCAGTCCTCGACCGCACCAAAGAACCAGGTAGCGCCGGTGAACCTTTATATTTGGATGTAGTCGCTGCCATCCATGAAGAATGGCAACCCCCCGTAGAGACGTTCCGATGGAACGTCTCTCCCCCCCACCGGAACGTCTCTCCCCCCCACCGGA
>NZ_JAOWRF010000308.1 GCF_025753815.1 Plectonema radiosum NIES-515
AGTCCTAGTTATTTTGTTGCTTCTACGGGTGCTGTAAGTACAGAAATTGTCAGACAATATATTGAGAATCAAAAAAGCAATTAAAACTAAAATGCCTTTCGGAATCAGGCGGTTAGCTTTCATCCCCCGGCTAAAGCACAGAACTCGAAACTACGTTTCTGTTCTTCGGGGGTTCTCAGCATGGGTTTGATAGGAGATACGCTGACAAAATTGCCGCAGGGGACTGAATTTATTCTAAACACCATGAAACAAAGTATCCGACAATGAGCTTGAAACTGTGTTTAGTAGTATTACTTGCGTTTTCCCTAAATCGATGCACTCATACTGTTACTTATCAGTATATTAAGGCATGTAGTCAGTCAGTTAAGCAACGCCATGTTTGAGAGTAATACTTATCTTACTGAAAACATAATTGTTGTGAAAGCTAGGTTTGATTGGCTTTGACGACGTTTGCGTGGAGATTGAATCCAAATTAATAAAGAGTAAAAAAAATTAAATTTTTCTGCAACTATTTTTTCAAAGGCACGTCTTACTGAATATCAAGGATTGTTTAAATACTTATGTCATAGCTCAGACTTATCATAAGTGAGTAGTTTGTCATGCTTAAACATGACTATCTCAAAAAGCAATTAAATAAACTTGATTTAACTGGGTGCAAGAAGCCGAAAATGGCGCTCAAAAATCGCAATTTTAGGAGCGTTGGAGTCCGCTAAAAGTATTGACAAAAGGCAGGAATAGCTTGGAACTATTTATCTGACGAATTGTCTTACTAACTAACAGTAAAAAACAGAATTGGTGGGGAGAACGAATTCAATGTTTAGTTTAAATCGCGGCAAAAAAGTAACAGCTGCACTGATGACTTTGAGCGTAACAGCAGGTGCTGTAGCACCCTTCATTGCACCTGCACCATCATTTGCTCAAACAACTTTTTCTGATGTTAACTCTAACTATTGGGCAGGAGAGTTTATTCAAAAATTATCAGAGCGAGGCGTTATTGCTGGCTTTCCTGATGGTACATTTCGCCCAGAAGAACCAGTAACCCGCGCTCAATTCGCCGCGATGATTCGCAAAGCTTTCCAAAAAGCGCCAAAACGAGAAGCAACTAAATTTAACGATGTAGCTAGCAATTATTGGGCATACAGCGCCATTCAAGAAGCTTATAGCAGTGGTTTCTTATCAGGATATCCCGGCAATCGCTTCGAGCCTAATCAAGCTATTCCTCGGCAACAAGTTTTAGTTTCCCTCGCCAACGGTCTAGAATATTCTGCTAGCAGTAACGCTGAAAGCACTCTGCAATATTACAACGACTCTTCTAATATCGCTGGTTATGCCCGCAATCCGATCGCAGCAGCAACTGAAAAGCGAATTGTCGTCAACTATCCTAATGTTAACTTCCTCAATCCTACCCAAACCGCTACACGAGCACAGGTAGCAGCTTTTATCTATCAAGGATTGGTTAGCACCAATCAAGCTGCCGCAATTAACTCGTCTTACATTGTCGCAGCTCAATCGACTACTCCCACACCTGTAGCTGTGAAAATCCCTCAAGGAACAGCTATTCCGATCAAGTACGACAAAGCAGAAAAAATTCTTGTCACTAAGGAAGAAACAGCGCCTTTGACACTCACAGTGGCGCAAAATGTGGTAACACAAGAAGGAACTATTGTAATTCCTGCTGGTAGTCAGGTTGTCGGGCAACTTAAACCAGTTAAAGGTGGTTCTCAATTCGTTGCTCAGAAATTGATTTTACCTTCAGGTCAAGAGTATCAAGTCAACGCTACCTCTGAAGTGATTAGCAAAACACAAACAGTGAAAAAGGGCACTAGTGTTTCGGCAATTATTAAGAATACCGTATTGGGCGCAGGTGCCGCAGCTGCCGTCTCTGCTGTCACAGGCGATCGCGCGATCGGTACAGAAGAAGTTTTGGGTGGGGCTGGTATTGGCGCATTGATTGGTCTATTCTTTGGTAAAAAGAGCGTTGACTTAATCGCAATCGAGCCAAATACTGATTTACAAATGACAATCAATCAAGACTTCCAAGTTTCACTGAAATAGGAGCGTGGGGCATTGGGCATGGGGCATGGGGCATGGAAAGAATCTCTCATTCTCAATTCGTAACTGCCAATGCCCATTAAACAATTGCCCATTGCCCATCAACTAACCCTCAACAATCGGCAACCAAATAATAAAAGTGGTTCCTGGTGCTGAGGGTGATTTAATAATTGAATTAATTGCAGGGCTGAAAACTTCAATTTCGCCCTGCATTTGTTCTATTAATTGTTTGGCGATCGCTAACCCCAATCCAGAACCAGGAATTTCTGTTTCGGCTTGTACACCGCGATAATGTCGTTCACCAAGATGTTCTAAATCTTGTTGGGGAATTCCCGGACCATTGTCACTGATGGCAATTCCGCAAAAGTGAGGTTTTTCTTGTCCTGCCTGAATTAAAATTTTACCACCAGCAAAAGTGTATTTCAAGGCGTTGTCGATAACATTACTTAATACTTCTCGTAATGTTTTGGAATTAGCGCGAACTAAAGGTAGATTTGGTGGCAGATGGGAAATTAGTTGCAGTTTTCTTTCCTGGGCGATGGCTTGAGCTGACACTAATAATGGATTTAAGATATCGATTAAAGCAAAATCAGCTTCTTTGTCTTCGCTTCCGGGTAATAAGAGGGCTGGTTTCGGCTCGTTTTGCAAAGTTGCTTCTACAAATGCTTGTTTGTCTGGAAGTTTGAACGGTGCTAAATCTGCTGCTGTCAAGTCAATGACTTTATCGAACTGTTGCAGTAATTCTTGGAGGCGATCGCTTTCTCGAACTATACTAGCGGCTACTTCCCGATTAGGATCGCCCGATCGCAGTCGCTTGAGAAGTAGTTTACCAAAAGTCCGCAAAGCTGTAAGCGGGTTGCGAAACTGGTGCAATAAGTTATCGAGTAAATCCCGTTGCTTTTCTTGGATAATTTGCTGTTGATGCAACGAGTGCTCTAACCAGGCTCGACGCTGATCTAAAATGATTGCGATCGCCAGAGTTTGGGCTATCCTTTGAATTTCACCGCGCTCCTTTTCATTCCATCCTCTGTCTTCTCTGGCTGTCACCAGCAATCCCATCATTACACCCTCGTGGATTAGAGGTAAAACAATTTGGTTGCCATTTAATACATATTCTTCTTGTAAAGGCGGTTGCGGCTCATTTAACGTTTGCGATTCTGATGGTCTCAATAACTTCTGCTTCACGTTTGGTAAGAATAAAGCATTTCTCACTGTCAAGGACTTAGACCTCTGAGCCTCAGCACTCTCATCTATGAACCGAACTACTGCTGTATCTGGGTAAACCACTACCGGAATCAGTTTTGCTTCACCTGTCGTGGTTTCTGCCAATTCTTGCGTCAAATACACGACACTCAGAGTTGCTCCCAGCCCTTGGGTTAACAGTGCGATTTGCTCTTGGCACAGAGTAACAAACTCAGAACTGGCAGACATTAACATTTTTCACATCTTGCTTAAAATTACAGAATATGAGGGATGATTAACTAACATAGCTTAGTTTTTCCCTCATTCATTTAATAAAGCTTAACTAAAACTTGCAACTAATGCTTTGGTCTTTGGGATTATAGTTCACTGCTTTTAATTTCTTGACATTCACAAATATTACTTTTATCGTATTAAAACTTAAGAAACTATTGATTTTTTGAACTAGAACTTATATAATGACGACGGATTTTGTAGCTATAACTACAATCTGCGTAGCTTGAAAGAGGAGGAAAATAGGTTGGCAAGGAGACGCAAAAGGAAGAGTCGTCGTCGCCAAGAAGGGCGACGTATACTGGAGCATGTGCCTCAATATAGCATCGAAAGCGGCGAAGAAAAGCCTGTGACAGCAGCGAGAAAATTCATTCAAGCTGAAGGTATATTGCCGCCCGCCTTGCTACTCGTAAAGCGGAATGAACACACCACAGACCGCTATTTTTGGGCAGAAAAGGGGCTGTTTGGTGCTCAATACGTAGAAGAAAACCATTTTCTGTTTCCTAGCTTGAGGGTATTAGAAAATCCTTCAGGTCAAGAAACTCTAGCTCTGGCTAGCCGTTAAAAAAGCAATAGTTGTCTTACAGATTGAGTGGAGCTTGTGACAATTATTAACTGGCAAAATTGTTCAGTTATTGAAAAATTTCATTTTTTTTTAAGTTTGTAGCTGATTTGCCAGTCGAGCTAGTCGAAGATATCAAACAATCAACTCCTATCAAACTGCGCTTGTTTGCCAGGGTTGATTGTTTGTATTATTAGATACTTCAAATTCACGAAAATAAAGCGATCGCGTCACACCAGTAAGACCTACTGAAAAAATGTGAATTGTCTTTCACCGAGGAAAGTTTATTACTTTGGCAAGAAGAAACTTTTAACGGCATTACGAGTGAAATTGAATAGCTTTTTCTCCCACCCAGGTAAAGTCTTTTTTTCATCATTAGCTTACATCTCAATCATCAAAGATGCTCAAACAACCCTTAAGAAGAAATTTTTAGCTGTAATTCCCGAATTAGCTCACTGAGTTCATCTCGATGGGCAATTACAGTTATTTTACTTGCTTCGTCTTTTTCCCTTGGAGTTGGTTCTACTTTGAGCAATACCTTCTCAAGTCTTCCGGCTTTTTTCCAATAATAAATACCACTCAAGGGTGAAAACAGTACCATCCCTAGAAACACCGTACTCAAGCTAGGAAAAAGCAGCGACAACACTAATGATAGAGAAACAATACCCGCCGCTGCTAAAACAGTTAAAAATAAAGCCAAAAACCAGCTGGGTCTGACAAACCCTTCAAACGTTACTTGATTTTGTTGAGAGTCTACCGCTGCCACTCGGTAAGACCGCGATCGAAAATACTCCTTTATTTTCGGCATCAAAGTATTTTCGTCGAGAGTGGACACTAGTTGCGCTTTTTCTATGCGGTCTTTAGTCGAGGCACGGATAAAGAAAAACAGCCCGACCGATAACAAGAAAGTTAGCAGCAACGTGGATGGCAGAATAGTAGTATCCATAGGAAATTGTTACTTTTTTAGTGGAGGAGACTTATTCATTATTAATTATTGGTTAATTTGTCCTCCGCTGTATGTATTCTTGCCACAAACGAGCTAAATCCTGCGCCAGAGAAAGCCATTCTGGGGAAACTTGGTACATCCGTCTAGGGCGCCCGCGTCCTTCGAGTTTCTTCCAATACCCAGAGATTGCCTTTTGGTCTTCCAGAAATTTAATCGCACTGTAAAGCACAGTGTCCGAAAGCCTGTAAGTAGGATATTCGTTTTCCAATTTCTGGATCAACTCAGTACCGTAGGATTCACCTTCTAGCAAAATATGCAAAATATAACAAACTGCTAGTTCCTGACAGAGGTAAGTTGGCGGAGGATTCTCAAAGAATTGATATATATCCTCAAGTTTCATGGTTAGTGAATGGCTAAAAATGCCTTATAGTTGTTGAACCTAAAATTTAAATTTTAGTATATAATGCTACCCTCCTGTTTATTGAGTATTTAACGCTACTAAGGGTTTATTGCCAAAGCGCAAACATTACACCAGTTCCTACGCTTAACCGTAGGGCGGGTATGCTAGTTGTAGAGGCGCAAGAAATTACACCTTTACCCAAGGGAGTTTGGGTTGTGGTGAAAAGCGATGAGACAACGAATATACCGCCATCCTTGTGTCAAGTGATGCCGAGCTAGTTAGAACTGCTTAAGCATAAGATGCCATCTAAGCAATTTTAAAGGCAAAATGCGTTTTTTTTTTAAAACTTAATAAACACTTTTTTTGACGGTGATTATCCCGGTGTAAATCCTCAAAAAATAAGCTATGTAACCAAGGGATGCCAGAAAAAAGTGGTTGCCTGTACCGTCTATTCGTAGTGGCTCTCCTGTTGGGGGGATACATCGTCCCCTACACAAATAAATATGGTTGCTCTCACCAGCCAAAAAAGCCCTTTAAGGCTCGCAAACTCTTGGAGATGTATCACCATTTTTTTTGAAGAGCTTTCAAGGGTGAAATATTCGGTTCAAAGCTGAAATACCCTCTTGATAACACCACAGATGAGATTAAGTACTGACTTGTGTACTTGAGATCCTCTTATCCTTTCTGGTAAGTGTGATAGTAAATTTAGCAAGCGTAAGCCCACGTTGGTGATCGGTATGTCAGAAAAGCCCAGATCGCAATCTTCTTCCTCATCCCTAGAGGAAATAGCCCAAGCATTTCGTCTCACAGGATGGATTAGCTTTTGGTCGCAGTTAGTACTGGGGGTAATTGCTAGCGGAATTTTGGTGTTTGCCAGCTTGATTCGCAACACGAATGCGAATCAAACAGCTGTGGGAACTGGTTTAGGTATATTTTTTGCAGTAGCTGCGGTAATTAATTTAGCAGGCTCGATATTCTGGGCTTTTCGTTATACCAGAATCGCCAGACAACTGCAATCGAGCAATCCTAACAACCGTCCCCGGAAAGCAGAGACGATGTTACTCTTACGGACAGGGTTAATAGTCAATTTAGTCGGACTGACACTAACGTTAGTGGGCGCCGAAGCGATCGTTGGGGCATTGTTAGCGAAGGCATTAACTTTACCCCAACAAGGTTCAGGACTTTTACAAATTAATCCTTCTCAAATTATCAGTGCCTTGGATATTGTTGTTGTACAGGCAAACACCCAAACCCTTCTGGCTCACTTTATCGGGCTAGTGGGGACAATTTGGCTACTTAATCGCGTTAGCAAACCGCAATGAGCAGTGGGGGAGGGGGGGATGGGGAGAGTGGGGGATGGGGAGAGTGGGGGAGGGGGAGAAACAAGAATTATTCTCCTTGTCCCCTTGTCCCCTTGTCTCCTTGTCTCCTTGTCTCCCACTCCCCCACTCCCCCAC
>NZ_JAOWRF010000267.1 GCF_025753815.1 Plectonema radiosum NIES-515
AAGTACCACGAAGGAAATCTTGCATATCCTTAACAGGACTGCTTGAAGCCTACACTGTACCCGCAAGGGTCAGTGTAGGAGATGTCACTAAGAGACTGTTGAGCTTCTGGTTGTATTTGGTGCGGTTTGAGCAGGTGTTTTATCTCCATACCTTGGGAAACTGTGTGGTCAAGCAATACCCATAAATCGCCCTCCCGCTTGGATATGATTATTCCGCTATGTCCATTCCAAGCTGTATTCTCTTCCTTAACGACAATTCGCATTCCAGGAACTAATTCAGGTGTGGGTAATGGCAAGAGCGGGGGAGTGGAAGAGTGGGGGAGCGGGGGAATATGATTCGACTTGCCCCCTTCTCCTTGTCTCCCTCTCTCCCCCTCGTCTTTAACCTGTGCGGCAGTCTTTTTGCCCGATCGCACAAGTTCTTTAACTAAATCGTGGCTGACTTTGGTTAGCTGTCGTAATGCGGAAACGCTCCAATTTTGGACGTTTTGACGGATTAATTTTTGCGATGGGCAAAGCCCGGTCTTCGACCATCGCGCAGGTAATTTATCGAACCAAGCGCTAATTTCCATCGCTGAGGAGGCAATATAGCGTGATGCACCAAAATCTGGTGAGGCAAGCCATTCGGAAAATACTTTCTTTCCGTTTGGGCAAAACGCGAGACAGTCGAAGTAAAAATCTTGGAGCGATCGCCCTATTTCTAGAAGACCATCAAAAGTCTGGCGAACGAAGCCCAGGAAGTTTGATAGTGTTGCTTGGGCTTTTTGTTCTAGCTCTGGTTTGGAAAAGTTGCTGTAGTCAAATGAGTAGCTGACTGGAAGCTCGATACAAGGCATAATAGAGATAACTCCTGAAATCAGTGAGAACCATGCCCTCCGGTTAGATTGCGAGTCGATGCGGGGGGTTTTGGTTTTGAGGAAATTTACTTTAGTATAATTATACGCTAATTCCGTATTTATTTCTCATCGATAAAATCAGATAAATCGTTTTGTTTGACAAGTTCTCGAATTTGAAGAATTGTATCCTCCTTTTTTAAAGTTATCAGAACATAATCTGGACGGTTGGAAAATTCTGCTCCCCAGCCCTCGACAGTGCGTTCCGACAATCCCATAGCCTTTGCGAGAAACCTTACACAAACTTTGTAATAACCACGTTCTCCAGGTTGTGGTGATTTGATCCATTTTCGGCAAAATTCAAGCGGTTCCAATTTTAGTTTCCTGAGTTCATCGCCTCCATAATGCACAATTGTCTGGTTTTCTTAAAGGCTTCTCAAATAATAAATACGTGATTTGCGTAGGCTTATAAAAACCTATCACGTCACTAGTAGCTATCTGTTGAAGGCGATCGCCCGTTCTGCCAAGAAAAGATGCAATAGCTTTGGCGTAGCCTGTCCTCTTGGGACTTAGCGCTGCCGCCTACGGCAGATCGCTTTCTATTTATATTTTATTTTACTACAAGTTAGATTTGTAGATTAAATAAATTACCAAAGTATTTAAACAATTTAAAATTAACTATGTGTAATTTAGAATTGGCTTTATGGAATAAGCAGATGCCAGTACATTAGAGGTGTTGAATTTATGTGCCTTAAACTTTGATTAGGTGGAGACTTAAAGAAATAATGGCTAGGTATAGCATCAAGGGTGTAGACCTAGCTCTTCGGCTGGACATTAGCACAAATGCAATGTCTAATTTGAGGAACTCTAAAACGATGCCACGGTTGGATGGGGTGGCATTAGATTTGTTATGCAATGCTTTAAATGAGTTGGCACAAGATTTGGATAAAGCGATCGCACCAGCAGATTTACTCGATTACTCGCCAAGTCCAGTTAATCCAACAGATGCAGTCACTGTGTTTAGTTTAATTAAGCGTCGTCGCAAAAAAAGAGAACAGGATATTGGTAAAGGGCAGACTGGGGATAATGATGTTGCCAATGCTTCGTAAATATCTGGGCTGCTTTTGAGGGATGAAAGGTGCGATAAATCTTTGGCGTTAAGCTACCCTGCGGGAACGGTTTCACCAAACGCTAACCCTATGTTTATCCCTCATAATCGTTTTATTGGAGCGATCGCAAATTCTCCACAAAAGTATCGCTTTAGGAGAATTTTCAGTAAGAGCGTCCTCAAAATTGCTACAGGCATAATAGATTACTGATGGCTAACGCCAATCATGTGGGTGCTGATAATAAATATCAGCAGTTCTATTTTAAGGCTTACGCCTTTGAAAGTGTGAAGTCTGTAAAATCTAGAGATTCACAAATGAAAACACCACACCAAATAAAAGCTGTACTCAACCAATTTACTGGTTCAACAGTTCTCTACAAACATTGGCTTGGCTTGAAATACACCGAAGGCGTTAAATATCTGGCAGATGAAACAAACTGCTACTGGCTAATAGATGCAATTTTCTCACATCAAACAAAAAAATTGCTCTCCAATCCAAACTTGCGAGAATTTCAAATTTGGCATTTACGAGTTGATCATAATTCTGGTGTTTTGATTTGTGAGTGGGATACAAATCAAGAAGTATTACGACAGAAAATCGAATATACGGATTTTCCACTAAGTCACATCAAGCTTTATTTGATAGAAACAGTTCTCATGCTGCCCAACGAATATTAAACCGCATCAAAGTTGTCAATCTCACGCTGCAAAAGAAGGCTTAGAGGTTGGTATATGTGGAAGCTGTCCGATGAGAATGAGTGAAGTTGGAAGTTGCTATGTTAACTTGTTGGGTGTCAACCGAGTTTATCAAAAATATAAATCTGGAGCCTACCCAAAACTTAGTAACAATGAAATTGAAATTCTCAGAAGATATCGTTATCCCATCAGAATTGGTTCTTATGGCGACCCAACAGCAATACCATTTGATGAAAGGAATTGCTCTGGAAAATGAGTGTATTTCAATTCCAGATGCAGAAGCGGGAAAATTTATTCGGGATATTTCCTGTGCTGCGGTAGAAATGTTAAAAGCCGAAAATCAGAGTTTTTATCAAATTAAGTATCCGGAGAATTTGCGATCGCATATCGTCGAACTTGCACAATTATGTCCTCCTACGAATCGAGAGCAAAATCAAAACTATACAATTCCAGAATTAGGTATTAAAAATTTATTAGAAAAAATAGGTAACTTTTACCACGATGTTGTAGGAACTTTGGGAGGACAATTACAAATCGAAGTTGATCGAGGTAAAAGTGCAAATCGCTCCAATCCAGAAATTGTTAATGCTTGCAATACTATTATTAAAAGCTTTGATGTCGCTCCTTGGGTTGAAGAAAGAAAATTGGGGGATGTGTATACGAAAAGGGAAATAAACATCAAAGGTCACGGTGCGATCGATATGATGGCAAGGATGACCAACAATGCTTTTGCTGAAAGTGCAATAACAGCGCGTTCGACTCAACAATTTCAGGATTTATTCAAGGGAGTCGAGTTTTCACCCACTCAAAAAGCGAGTGCGGTTCAAATTAAGAAAATATATGATTCGTTAATTCATCGAGCGGTTACGATTAGTCGAGAAGTCGAACAATCTCCAGGTTTGAAAATCATCGCGACTAGTCCTCAAGGTCAGCAAATAGAGATTATTGGTTTAGCGGAGAAAAAGCATCCCAATCTTTTCGATGACCGAAAACTCGATATTACGGTTGTTAAGAATAAAAGTCCCTACAAACAAAGTCAGAATAAATGGATTACGATACTCCCAAAGGGAGTGGCTATCGCCATCGGTCCCGTATTTGATGCAGATGGAAAGCCAAAATTACAAAGTAATGGTCAGCAGCAAACTAAGCATTTAGGGTATATTTCTGAAGCTTGTTTACAGCAATTTCAAGGTAGTCTAAAGCAATTTTCCCAGTTCAGAAACCTGACAAAAGAAGCTATACCAGGATTTGCTCCCAGTCAAGTTAAAGCAGCTTTTACACAAGTAAGGGAGTATGCGATCGCAATCCGAGAAAGTATCCCCGATTTAGAAAAAGAAGCAGTTGCAGCAGCGATGTGGCAAGTTTCCACAGCAAGTAAAGAAGATGCAGAACGGGGTTTTAAGAAAACATCGGCTGTTTTTGCCATATTTGGAGAGGAATTAGTAGGAAGACTTGGTAAATTACAATTTACCGAATTTGCAGTCGTAGGAACTCACAAAACCAGTAACGAGCATTTGGGACGTAAATGGGTGGGAGAAAAAGTTGAGTGTCACATAGAACAATTACCTGACCCTGCAAATCCAACACATAATAAACGTTGGTTGGTGGCTGAAAATAATAAATTGGGAGTATTTCGCAGCGAATCAGCACAGTTGCCCATCGGTACATCTTTTACCGCAAAAATTACTTCTCCACCCAGTGCATCGGTAATTATTACCAGTACCCAAGGAAATAAATTAAAAGTGGGACAAATGAAAAAGTATGCATTTGCAGAACGGGAATGGAATGGGGAAGATGGGGTAATTACAATTAAAATTGCTGGAAGTAGTAAAGCCTTTATACCTATCGCTTTCGTTGATGATAAACCATTAGGTGTAGTTGATAAGGAATCTTTTAAATTATTGAGTGAAAGGTTAAATGTAAGAAGTATTAAAATTGATGGATTTAAGTTTCAAGGAGTATTAGAATCAGCACCAGCGACTATCGCCAATATTAAAGTTGATCCGGAAACGATTCGATATCCTCAAGTTTGGACTAGGGAAGAAGCTTTGGTTAGGGAGAAAAAAATTAAGGCTAATGAGAAAGTAAGCGTTCGCACCGAAATACCCACCACAGATACAACTAAAACCGAACCAGTTAAACGGGAGGAATGGGAAAAAAAGATGTTAAAGCTTGCTTTTGCATGTTTGAAAAAGAATCCTGCCAATGCTGGTGAGGAGATGCAAACAGCGACTTTTGGGGATGGGAAATATCGGGTTATTTATCATACACCGTCGGAGATGCTACGGATAGTTGATGAGAAGAGCGATCGCGGGACTTTGTATAAGGTGCAGAGGGGGAAAGCTATTCAAGTTTGTGGGTTTACAGAAGATGAGAAGCCAAATTTTGAGCAGTCAAAAGTAGAATTATACAAGCATCTTGGAAAGTCCGCACCAAAAGGTTTGCTATTAGAATAGATCACCTTTAGTTTCATCTGACAATTTTGTAGCATATTTATCAATTGAATGCGTAGCGTAAAGATATATGAAAAAATTTTAAATTAAATACTGAATTCCGAAATTATTTCTGTGCTATTTGTAGATACTAAGTAGTCAATTTTACGCCCAGAGCAACTTCAAAGTTAAACAACGCAGTAACTCAAAACACCAAGGAAAAAAGATATTATGCCCCAGAGCTTCGCGCAATGGAACGTTGGAGATGTCATTTTAGACTTGTATAAAGTTACCGATGTACTGGGGGAAGGTGGTTTTGGTAAGGTTTACAAGGTGCGACACAGTGCTTGGAATATCGACCTAGCAGTAAAAGTACCCAAGCCGGCGACAAAACCCTGAAGCTTTGGGAAGTAACAACAGGGACTTGTCTACGTACTTTTGAAGGACATGAAGGTTACGTAAATTCAGTCTGTTTGAGTGCAGATAATTGTTTTGCTCTCTCTGGAAGTGGGGACAGAACCCTAAAGCTTTGGGAAGTGGCAACTGGAATTTGTTTGCGTACCTTTGAAGGGCATGAAGGTTTTGTAACCTCAGTATGCTTAAGTGCAGATGGTCGTTTCGCTCTCTCCGGAAGTGCGGAAAGAATACGTAGGGCAGGGGGAGAAGGCAACACCCTAAAGTTGTGGGACGTAGCCACAGGTAATTGTTTACGTACCTTTGAAGGACATAAAAGTTGGGTGGACTCAGTATGCTTGAGCGCCAACTTATATTTTGCCCTTTCTGGAAGTGCAGATGGTACCGTCAAGCTATGGGAATTATCCACGCAGCGTTGTCTACGTACTTTTGAAGGAAAAAAAGGTTCGAGAACCTCAGTATATTTAAATGCTGGTAACTACTTTGCCATCTTTGCAAGCAATGGCGATAATCCGGAACGATGGTCGATAGGGCACTTAAATAATTTTTTTAGAGCGCCCTTCAAGTTGTCGCAAGTAATAACAACTGAAGCTGCTCTCTTAAGCAATAAAGTTTATGAACAAGAATTACAACAAGCGCAGATAGCTTTGAAGCAAGGTAACGGGAGCAGCAGCTTCAAAGCATATTCAGGAAGCGCGATCGCAACCAGGATACAACCAAAGAATGGAAGCTGTAAATACTTGGACAAGTTTGTATGTTCGCTTACCTCGCAAAGAATTAAAAGGATTTTGTGGAAGCACATTTATTTTCTTCGGCACAAAAAGTTCAAACACTCGTGTACCACTAAGGCAAAGGGAGGTAGCACCGGGATATAATATACTAAGCACTGAATTTGAATATGGTATGACTTCAGCCTGTTTCAGTGCAGATAGCCGCTTGGTTATTTTGGGAAGCAGTGATGGCACTCTTAAGCTGGTAGATATAGCAACGTTAAAACAAAAACATCTACCTACTGTATCATTAGATGCTTTTAGAAAAAATGCAGATATAGAAGAGTTAAAAAAGAATCTTCTTGGTAATCCAATAAGTATTTTTAGAGGACATACAGATGGTGTAACTTCAGTATGTTTAAGTGCTGATAATCGTTTCGCTCTTTCTGGAAGTGCGGACAGTACTCTAAAACTTTGGGATGTAGTTACAGAGATTTGTCTGCGTACTTTTGAAGGACATGCGGATGGTGTAACTTCAGTTTGTTTAAGTGCTGATAGTCGTTTCGTCCTGCTATCTAAATCATGGACATCCGTAGACATTCAATCTTTAGTTGACGTTTCAACGGGTGGAGTCGGCTCCAGAACCCTTAACGCCCAGACACGGTTTAGCCATCCGCGTTTAAAACGACTGCCT
>NZ_JAOWRF010000398.1 GCF_025753815.1 Plectonema radiosum NIES-515
GGGGCTACCTCGGCGCGGACGACTTCAGTCGCTTTCAGGTTTCTTTTTGGTTTTGAATGTACATTTTTATGGTGTCTAATGTAGCGCCTCCCACTGTTGAAACAAAGTAAGAATTAGTCCATAGAGAAGGCAGGCGGCTTTTTAGTTCTGGAAACTCCAATCGCAAGTATCTAGAAGTTGCTCCTTTAAATCTTTTCACAGCTTTATGCACCCCAAATTGGGGGTCTACTTCAATTAATAGATGCACATGGTCTGCCATTATCTCCATCTCTAAGATTTCAACTTTAATTTCAATAGCTATTTGCACTAATAACTCTTTTAGCCTGGATGCTATAGCGTTTACTAGAACTTTTCTGCGATATTTTGGGCAGAAAATGACATGGTACTTACATGAGTAAACGACATTATTGTTTGATTTAAATTTTTCAGTCATTTTCCGAAACAGTAGTTTACTATATTGTATCTATATGACAGATTAAGGATAACTAATCAACAAGTATAAGGAGGTGATTTAATTTTGGCAGCAAAAACAACTAGTTTTGTTACAGAAATACCTTTAATTACGACATCTTTTGACTTGTCAGTACTTGCTGCCAGATTAGAAGCCGGAAGGCAGCTATATAACGCTGTATTGTCTGAGGGTAAAAATAGGCTTCAGTTGGTCAGAGATTCTGAGCTTTACCAACAAGCCAGATTAATCGATAAAAAGGATAAAAAAGCCAAATCAGCAGCTTTTCAATCATGCAGGGAAGTATATCATTTTAGTGATTATGACTTACAACATAAAGCCAATAAAACAGCAATTGCAAGTGTTTGGATTAAATCGCATCTTGATGCTAATACTATCCAGAAAATAGCAACTAGAGCATTTAAAGCTTTAGAGCGAATGGCTTTTGGTAAGGCTAAAAAGGTCAGATTTAAGCAAAAAGGTCAATTTGCATCATTAGAAGGGAAAACCAATAAGCAAGGCATCAGATGGATTAACAACGGTGTTGAATGGTCAAAGTTAAAATTACCAGGAATCATTACTAACGACCCTATAATCTTGTATGGTTTAAACTCAAAGATTAAATATGTCCGCTTAGTCCGTCGTATTCTTAATAAAAAAACATTTTGGTTTGCTCAATTAGTTTGTGAGGGTGAACCATATCAAAAGCCTAAAAATATTATCGGGGAAAGCAGCACTGTTGGTATTGATTTAGGAGTTAGTACTGTTGCAATTGTTGGGGATGATGAAACTATCTGGACTACTTTTGGTGTTGAGCTAACCTCAAAGCAAAAGAAAATTAGAAAGTTACAACGCAAGATAGATAGGCAACGACGTGCCAACAATCCAAATAATTTTAATCCTAACGGTACAGTTAAGAAAGGTTCAAAACGTTGGCATAAATCCAATCGTTACAAAAAAACTGCGGCTAAGAAACGCGAGATTGAACGCAAACAAGCGCGAGAGCGTAAATCATCTCATGGCAGGCTAGTTAACCAAACTTTGAAACTCGGTAAAAATCTTAAAACCGAGAAAGTATCGGTTAAAGCTTGGCAGAAAAATTGGGGTAAATCCATAGGGTTTAAATCCCCCGCATCTTTTCAATCAGAACTAAAACGCAAAGCCGAAAACGCTGGCGGCACAGTTCTAATGTTTTCGACTTATCATACTGCACTTTCTCAAACTTGTTTGTGTGGTAATAAACAGAAAAAGTCATTATCTCAACGAGTGCATAACTGCTCTAAATGCGGTTTGACAATGCAACGTGACATTTTATCTGCTTATTTGAGTCGTCACGTTGACCCCAAAACAGAAACTCTGTCAATCCAGTCAGCCAGGGATGGTTGGCTAGGCATGGAACAATGCCTGCTGGACGGTTGGCAAAATGGGTCAAATCAATCAGCGCTTCCCTGCGACTAGTTCAAAGTCACTTATTGGTAACAATGAGTCAGAGTTGATGTTCAGTAATCCAATAGCTTGTGAGGAGTCGGAACCTACGAGGGTAAACGAAACTTGCACAGCAAGTTGGAACCCCATGCCTTTAGGCATGGGGTAGTTCAGTTACTGGCAGAGGGAGCTACCCGATGAAACGTTGCCCTGGGGGTCATTTGGCGAAAATCTGACAATTGAGGGCTTATCAGAAACAAACGTGAACATTGGCGTTCACGAAGTGTGCGCGGTAGCGCTCTCGCTTTCGCATTGGTAGCGCCGAACTGATGGTGACGCAACCCCGGTTTCCCGGCTTCAAACTCAATCTCAAGTTTGGGCGCGATGATATGGTTAAACGGTTTCTGAACAGCCGTTTAAGCGGCATTTACTTTTCAGTGGTACAAGAAGGTGAAGTTGGTGTGGGTGATGCGATCGAACTGGTCAGACGCGACGAAAACAACATCACAGTTGCTGACATCGTACAAATTTATGTACGTGAAGCTAATAACGATTTGGTACGTCGGGCAATTCAGGTGACAGCTTTGGCAGCCAGTTTGAGGACTTACTTCCAGCAGCAAATTGAACAGCGTCATTAAGCTAGACTTTGGTTTGAACCGTTTTTAGTATAGCTTTTTGAGCGAGGTATATTTGGCATTTTGTTTTAATATTTCCCATTTATTTAAAATCTTTCAATCCCCAAACAAAACCTCTGGTTCCTTTGCCCAGCGACTCGTATCTGGTGACGCAGCAGGACGAGCATAAACCGCTTTATTGCGAATCTCGACAATTTTATCCTCCTCACGAACCATGCTAGGTGTAAAGTGCGATCGCACTGACAAAAAATCCCTCACAGTCACAGTTAAAGGCTTTTCCCCAAGTTCCTCACCAGAATATTCCTGTGTATTTCGATAAAAAGCATTCTCCGCAGTTTTTCTTACCATCAATGCAATTTCTGCTGGGGTTAATAACTTCGTTTCCCTCAACAAACGCAACCAATCCTTTTCACTAAAATCTAATCCGGTAAAATATTTAGCCAAGTGCAATTTAAAGATTTCATACCTTGCACCAGCGTGGGGTAAGTCAACAAAAATAATCTCATCAAAACGACGTACTAATTCGGGTGGTAAAAACTCTAATTTGTTCACTGTTGCCATTACCAAAACTTGGGATGTTCTTTCTTGCATCCACGTCAATAATTTCCCTGCAAGCTGACGCGATACACCACCATCATTATCGGAATCAAAACCAGCAAAACCTTTATCAAAATCATCGAAATAAAGAATTAAACCATACTCTCCATTCGCGTCGCAAAATTGTAAAAACTCCCGCAAATTTTTCCTCGATTCGTAAGCAGTTTTACCCCGTAATCCAGCCCAGTCAGCAGCAACCATCGGTACACCCATTTTCTTCGCAGCTAGCTTGGCACTGAGGGATTTACCCGTTCCCGGTGGTCCCCAAATTATCATCCCTTTGGGAAAACTGAGATTGTGATTACTTGGCTGTTAAAATTACCATTGGAAGTGACAATAGAAGATTGGCTTTGATTTTGGTTGAAAACTTCCCCAGCACGTCCTGCTGCACCAAGTAATCCAATTAAGATATCTTGTTGGGCAATAGCTTTACCTTTATCCGACAATGCTTGTGCAATCAAGGGTTTATTATCTTCTGCTTGAATGGAAATTACACCTTGAGGTATTTGCTGTTGTTTAACTCGACCAGATTTGTCTGTATAGACAATTGCTGTCACACTATGTTGAACTAGCTTATTTGTTTTGGAAACAGAATCTACATCCGCAATTAAAATACTTCCTTTGGGGAAAATAACACGGTTATTAGTAGAGCGGATATCTTCATGCGATCGCACTGCAAATCTAACTCCATTTTTACCTTCCTGTGTCCAAATTATTGGTACTACCACATATCCTTTAGCTGTTGTCCCAATTTGGATTTGCATTAGGGAATTAGGTTCGGGAAAAACTGTCTGGGGATAATTGCGCTCGATATTGGGGTTGCTTCGATTTAAAATACCCCATTCCCCTGGTGTTTGATTTTCTGTTTGATTTGGTAAGGTGGTTGGAGAATTGGTTTGGCTATTACTAATTGCGACTGCGGGGATAATATTGGTAGATTCGTTTTGCTGAAAAGTCT
Organism: Plectonema radiosum NIES-515; assembly: GCF_025753815.1. Classification (GTDB taxonomy): domain Bacteria; phylum Cyanobacteriota; class Cyanobacteriia; order Cyanobacteriales; family Nostocaceae; genus Hassallia; species Hassallia radiosum_A. Next base: position 4,064 of record NZ_JAOWRF010000398.1, read on the forward strand.
TCTCTGTAGTTGATTGTTCGGGAATTTTGGCTGTAGTGTTATCCCTCGGTAAATTTGATATTTCTTTATCTTCGGTAACATCACTATTTTTTATAGTTTGTTGTCCCAAAGTTGCAAGTTGATTCCATCGCTCAAAAATGTGTTTTATTCCTTCTGCCTTTTGCCTCCTGCCCTCTGCCTTTCCTCGGTAAATTCTGAGATTTTAGTTATTTCTAAGCCTGCACTTCTAATCTCATATAGTTGTCTTTCCAGTGGAGAATCATTATTTGTGGGTTGTTCAGGAATATCTACAGCTTGTAATCTAAAAGTGCGATTAAAATTAATTTCTTCGTCAGCACCACCAGAAAGATTTACCAGTACCCTTGTTGCTACCATATCAACTTCCCATTCACCCATCTTTATTTGTCGGGGAGCAGAGATATAGGAAATAATAATTTTGGAACGGATTTGACCAGCAAATACACGAGAGGGTGTAATTTCTGCGATCGCATTCAGTGCTGCTTGACGGAAGCCTTGTTTTCCCGATTGAATTAAAAACGAGCCAATATAACCGCCATTCCCGCATGGAGATTAGGGTCAAAGCCCGCTTTCTTCATCGTGGCTGCATAGATATAGCCCAAGGAATCCTGGGGATAGGTGAGTAATGAGGGCGTATATTTGCTTTCGGGTGAGTCAAACTCAGGAGATTTTGGCTCATAGCGAGATTCTCTGGGACAAATTAGATTAATATATGAGTAACACTCATATTACGTGGAAAAGTTGATTGATACAGCCGATCAATTTTTTACTGATAATCCAGGCTACCACGCTATTTTCATGGAGGTTCAGGGGACGATACCTGAATTGGAGGAAATCGAAGAGGCTGCCGATGCTCAACTAATTCAGGATTTGGTAACATCTTTATCTCAACGTGATTCAACCTTAGAACCTGGGGATTATGAAGCGATCGCCTTTGTGTTGGTAAAAGCGATCGGCATGTTACTGTGGCTATCTCTTAGTCAAGAGATACGGTTACGGAAGCGTCTGGTGGCAGAAACGAAACGGTTCACCTTAAACTATCTGCAAAGCTATTTCCCATCAGACCCATTACCAGCGACTACTGGAGCGGACTGATAGGAAAACTTGATTGTGTTGCCAAGTTTATTAGCAGTCGTTCAGCAGACACTGATGAGGTGGTGATCATTGCCCTTCAAAGAACCCCTTTAAATTGCGAAGATGGTATTTTGCTTAAGCAAGGGCAAGCTAGCTACCTCCAGAGCATCGATCCAATTCACTCTTAAAACTCCGGCAAGAAAAGCTCTCGACTTTGCCCCGCATAATGGCGGTAAATAATCTCCGGCGAATTACCCACCATTGTCGCCACATCCTTAACATCCACCCCATTCTTCAAAGCCATTGTAATAAACGTATGCGGAGTTTGGTAAAGCTTCCTATACTCAACACCATCAAGGCTCTCCACCACAACCTTCCAAGCCCGTCCACTAAGGTTATGCATATCTATCCACTTACCTTCAGGTGATGGAAATACTTTCGCTTCACCTGACACATCAATGGGTTGGATGGATTTTAACAATCCAGCCAAACGATTATTAATTGGGAAAATTCGCTTCTTCTGCGTCTTAAAACCAGATTTACAAGTCAATCCCGACTGTGAAACCACTACTGCTTGCTCAAACCGAATAATCGTAAAGTCCAACACAATATGCTTCCACTGCAAAGCCACAGCTTCTGATGGTCGGCAACCTGTGATGAAAAGAAATTCAATTAATGTTTGTAATAGCGGTTTTCCTTGAATGCTTGGATGATTCTGTCCCGTTCTTCCAAACTAAACGGATTTATGTCCGTTTCCTCAAAGTTACCCTTCGGTAATTTAATATCACTCGCCATATCCTCAAATGGATTGTCCTCAATCAATTGAGACTTCACAGCCCAATTGCAGCAAGCCGAAAATTGAGTCAGGATTTTTTTGGCAGATCGCGGGGTTCTATTCGCAATTAACCAATCTCGAATTGCGATCGCCTTATCCAAAGTCCTTACTGGCAGATGCACGTTAATACAACGATAAATTTTATGGTAATCCTTCGCCAAAGTGCTAGGAGATAAACTAGACTGCTTGTATTCGGTGTAACTATCCCACAAATCCGCTAACGAAGTATAAGTCTTATTCTCACTAGATGGTGTAAAGACAACTTGCTCTGATTGCGGCTTGTACCTTTCCAACGTCACATCGAAATTGTTGCAGAGAATATCCAACTCAATTTGCCGAGCCTTCATTTCAGCCAGCTTGCGGTTGGCTTTACTATCGGTAAACCCGGTTGAGAGATAATGACGTTTACCCCCAAAACTGAAAACTAATTGCAAGCGATCGTTCGAGGTTTTGATTTTAACAGTACCCTTAGAGGCTTTGCGTTGCGAACCCACAGGTGACTCCTAATAATCGATAGCGAAGGCAAGGGAAGATAGCTAGCAGGTTTTGCAAATGCCTTCAATGCTTGGAATCAGCGCGCTCTGATTTACCCCAACTTTACCCCAATAAATTGTCTAAACTCGTCCACAAATGTCCAACGTCGGCATATTCTTGCACCCAATTTACACCCCTAGAATGGCTTTCAGGGGTTTTAGTGAAAATTTAAAACCCCTGAAAGCTATATGTTTCAGGGGTTTTGTGAGTTATGCCAGGAACCGGATTTGAACCGGTGACACGAGGATTTTCAGTCCCAAAGAAAACGCACCTTTATCCCCTACTGGTAATAGGTTTATTATTTTTAGCTTTATTTTTTGACTAAATATTGACTAA
>NZ_JAOWRF010000146.1 GCF_025753815.1 Plectonema radiosum NIES-515
GGGAAAGAAGAATTGTTCTGTTTGTCCCCTTGTCCTCCTTGTCTCCCTTGTCCTCCTTGTCTCCCTTGTCCTCCTTGTCCCCCTTGTCCCCCTTGTCCCCCTTGTCCCCTCACCGACGATGCAGAGTATGTCTGAGGTAGGTACAGAGTAAAGGTGCTACCTTGATTAAGTTGACTGACTAAGCGAATTTCACCACCTAACAATTGGGCAATTTGTCGGCTGATAGATAAGCCTAAACCTGTACCACCGTATTTACGGCTAGTTGTGCCGTCTGCTTGTTGAAAAGCTTCAAAAATCACCTGCTGTTTTTCTGGGGAAATGCCAATACCAGTATCGCTGACTGCAAAGGCTAGAGCACATTCAGCACTATTAAGACTTTGTTGGTCGCGACTCCAGCCTTCGGTGACAACCGACACGCGTAAACTTACCTGACCTTGTTCTGTAAATTTAAACGCATTTGCCAACAAGTTACTTAGTAACTGTTGAAGACGTTTTGCATCTGTGTAGATAGCAGGGGGTAGTTGTTCATCAAAGTGAACGCGAAAATCTAGTTTTTTATTTTCAGCAAGAGAACGAAAAGTCCATTCTACATATCTTTGCAATTCGCTGAAAAAAGTTTCTTTTACTTCTACTTCGATTGTTCCAGACTCGATTTTTGCTAAATCGAGAATTTCATTAATTAGTGATAGCAAATCGTTGCCGGCAGAGTAGATAGTTTGGCTATATTCCAGCTGCTTTTGTGTCAAATTTCCTTCATTGTTATTAGATAATACTTGAGCTAATATGAGTAAGCTATTTAATGGAGTTCTTAACTCGTGGGACATGTTCGCTAAAAATTGCGACTTATATTTAGAAGTTGTGGTTAATTGTGAGGCTTTTTCTTCTAAATTTAAGCGTGCTTGCTCTAATTCGCGATTTTTGTATTCTACTTCCTGCTTTTGTTGAGCTAGCAACTCGGTATTTTCTTCTAATTCTTCATTTAGTTGTTGTAACTCTTCGTAGCTTTGTTGTAAATCTTGCTGTTGCTGTCGCAATAATTTATCGGATTTTTGTAATATTTCTGTTTGTTGCTCCAAGCGTTGATTAGTTTCTACCAGTTCTTCTTGCTGGCTTCTTAACTCTTCGGTAAGCGATCGCGAAGAGTCAAGTAATTCTTCGGTGCGTTGATATGCAACAATATTATCGAGGACGATACCAATACTTTCGCTGAGTTGGTCGAGAAAAGTTAGATGAATATCACTAAAGCGCTCGAATGAAGCTAGTTCAATCACAGCTAATACTCGCTCTTCATACACAGCAGGTAAAACAATAATATTCATCGGGGTTGCTTCCCCCAGCCCAGAATTGATTTTAATATAGTCGGAAGGTACGGATGTTAGCAAAATTCGCTGTTTCTCTAAAGCGCATTGTCCTACCAAACCTTCACCCAATTGAAAGTGGTTTGCTAAATGCTTGCGTTCTCGGTAAGCGTAAGTTCCCAAAAGCCTTAAACTTGGCTGATTATGGTGTGTTTTCATCAAATAAAATACACCGTGATGAGCCGAGACTAAAGGAGCGAGTTCTTTGAGGATAAGTTGAGAAACAGCCTTTAAGTTTCGTTGTCCTTGCAAAATTCGGCTGAATTTCGCTAAGTTAGTTTTTAACCAGTCTTGCTCTGCTGTTTGGTGATTTGTTGAGCGCAAGTTGGCAATCATTTTGTTAAATGTCTGTGCCAAAATACCAATTTCGTCGCGACGATTGTCAGTAGGTATACTCGTGTCTAAATCTCCCGCAGCAATTTTTTCGGCAACACTAGAGACTTCCTCAAGCGGTCGAGAAATGTTGCGATTGAGAAAAAAACCGATTAATGTCAGAAGAAGCAAATAAAGCGGAATACCAAAGGCAATACTATAATTCATTTGCCTCGCTGCTTCATTAGATGCTGCTGAACGCAGTTTCAATAACCTCAATTCTTCGTTTTCGAGCTCGGAAACGACACGGCGGATATCATTCATCATAATCATACCTTTGCCACTGCCATTAACAATTGCTTGAGAAACGCCTGCTGATCCTTGATTACGACGAATCTCAATCACCTCCTTTAGTCTGGTGATTCTTTTTTGTGTGAGAGATTCTACAATATCAAGTCGTCGCTGTTGGCTGGGATTATCTGCGGTCAATTTCCGTAGTTCAGCAATTTTTTGATCAATTACGGGAACCGCTGCATTATAAGGTTGCAAGTAATCTTCCGACCCAGTAATCAAATAACCGCGCTGTCCAGTTTCCGCATCCTTAAGCGTAGAAAGAAAGTTTTCCAGGCTTGTCAGTACTTGGTAAGTGTGACTTTGCCAGTGACTAGTATTTATCGTTTCTGTAGCGCTTCGGTAAATAAGTAGACCAATGACTGTAAAAGATACCAGACTTAGTGCGAAACTTGCTCCTATTTTAGTACTAATTTTCAAATTTTTTAACATTATCTGGCATCTCGTGGCGAATGGAGAATTGGTAATTGGGAATAGGGAGGTGGAAATAAAAATAATTAGCAATTAGCAATTAAACCTGGTTTATGTTGAAACCTGGAGTTTGTAATTATTCAGATGAATTAATTGCGATCGCTTCCAAGTAATCTCAAAGTATTGGCAGAAAACTACGGTTTTCAAGGTAGACAAGGTTTAGCAACTACCAATTTTCCATTACCGATATAGCCAAATTCTCAGTAGTGAGAGCAGTTGCTTGCGCCGGCAAAAATGAATTTTTCGCGATCGCCTTTTATTGCTTTTGCAGTTAAAGCGATATTGGAAAATTTGGAAATTCATTTAATCGTCGAATAACTTGCATTGTTTCCTAACCGTCTATTTCTAGCATCATCCTAATCTTAATATCGGGTTTATTTTGCAACATACATATTTATGCCGTCTCTGCCATTTTCAGCAGAATACTTGCATTTTGTGACGTTTTTATTGACAATGCGGGCAGTTTGAGCACAACTCACTTTGCTCCCAATCTACCTTCAGTTTCTGTGGCGATCGCTTGAAATAAATCTCCATTTGCCACCCCTCGAATTACCCGCATTCTATCATTAACAACTAAAATACGTTGAATTTGTGAATCAGATAGCACATTTAAATTTTTCATTATATTAATAATTAACTAACCACTTAACTCCAGTGTGTTAGCTGCGAGTATTTAAAGGCTTCTCCCTAAGGGGGGATTTATGGGAGATGTGGCATCGGGGAAAAGCAGATATTACTACTCAAATGGTGCTCAGTTTCACAGTGATGCTACAAATAACTTTTGCTCGTGGTTAACAGCGAAGGCAAGGCAAGCCTTAATATCCTCAGACTTTAGTTCTGAGAAGTCTTCCAAAATTTATGCTTCCGTCCAAGCGTAGAAATCTGTTTCGTAGAGACTAGGCATTTTAATTGTTAATGAACTCGCTCCAACTACATTAACAATAATTGTCAGGAAATAGTTTTTTTTGGGATTAGACAACCTATTTGAAAATTAAATATGTGTTATCCACAATCCTTGTAGAGACGTAGCAATGCTACGTCTCTACATTCATTTTCAAATAGGTTGTCTATTAAATTATAGCTAAATATTTACATGCAGGATTTCGTACCGCAACAAAAATAGTAGGGTGGGCAATGCCCACCCCATATTATACTAGCCGACGAAGGTAAGCTCTGTTCGTGTAGGTGAGGCAACGCGTTGCGGAGGTTTTCTCCGTTGGGTGCGACTGCCGTCCAGACTTACAATCTGAAGGCTATTAATTAACCCTGCGATACAGGCTCTTTCGCCAAAAACTTCTCTAATTCTATCAACGCATCCGCATCAACTTTAGTTTGCATTGGGCAGAATTTAGGACCGCACATCGAGCAAAACTCAGCAGTTTTGTAAATATCTGCTGGTAAAGTTTCGTCGTGATATTCCTTAGCTCTTTCCGGGTCGAGTGATAATTCAAACTGACGATTCCAGTCGAAGTTATAACGAGCGTGGGAGAGTTCGTCGTCTCTATCTCTGGCACCTGTTCTATGTCTGGCAATATCTGCTGCGTGTGCCGCAATTTTGTAAGCAATCAAACCGTTACGTACATCTTCGGCATTGGGAAGTCCTAAATGTTCTTTGGGTGTTACGTAACACAGCATCGCTGTACCATGCCAACCAGCCAGAGCAGCACCGATCGCTGAAGTAATATGGTCATAACCCGGAGCAATATCTGTCACCAATGGTCCCAGCACGTAGAAAGGTGCTTCCGAACACTCTTCCATCTGCTTTTTGACGTTGAATTCAATTTGATCCATCGGCACATGTCCAGGACCTTCTACCATCACCTGAACATTATGTTCCCACGCTTTGCGGGTCAATTGTCCCAGAGTTTTCAATTCAGACAATTGTGCTTCATCTGAGCCATCATGGATGCAGCCTGGACGGAGGGAATCACCCAAGCTGAAGGATACATCGTATCTTTTGAAAATCTCAATGATGTCACCGAAATGGGTATAAAGCGGGTTTTGCTTATGGTGATGCAACATCCACCGTGCCATAATACCGCCGCCGCGAGAGACAATGCCAGTGATGCGGTTTTTCACTAAGGGCAAGTATTCAATCAAAATCCCCGCGTGGATAGTCATGTAATCGACACCCTGTTGGGCATGTTTCTCAATAATATGGAGAAAATCATCTGGTGTCAGCTTTTCGATGTTGCCGTGGATGCTTTCTAGTGCTTGATATAAGGGTACTGTACCAATTGGCACTGGTGAGGCGTTGATGATTGCGGTGCGAATTTCATCTAAATTTCCACCACCAGTAGACAAATCCATCACCGTATCAGCGCCATACTTGACCGCTAATTTTAGCTTATCTACTTCTTCCTGAAGATTGGAAGAATTCGGGGAAGCGCCGATATTGGCATTTACCTTACATTTAGAGGCGATACCGATCGCCATTGGCTCTAAGTTAGTGTGATTAATATTCGCGGGAATAATCATCCGTCCCCGCGCTACTTCGTCTCTAATTAGCTCGTCGGGGAGGTTTTCCCGTTGAGCGACATAATGCATTTCTTCAGTGATAACACCCTGGCGTGCGTAGTGGATTTGCGTGACATTATCTTGTCCCTGGCGTTTAGCAACCCATTGAGTCCGCATATTGAATTCCCTTGATAAACAGCTTCCCTCCGCTGGTATTACCCAGACTCAGGTCTTAAGAGTGTGTTCTCAGCCTGAAAATGCAGGCACCCCTAGCATGGAAATCGATTCTAGCACTTTCGTTGTGGATGGGCGCAAGTAAGTTAACAAATCCTGAAGATGTGTTTCGTCTTTGACCTCTCCCCGCAGCTATTGCCGAGGGGATTCTAATCGGGCTTTGTTATGTTTAAAATAATTATCGTTACCTAAATTTAAAAGCGCAGCCTAGCAAGATTTTAGCCCGCGCAGGCGGGCTTTGTACGCACAACGCTTCAGGCTTCTAGACTGCATCTGTATTTTGAAAATAATGAATGACGATCGCTATATCATTTTCTATAAACCATACGGTGTTCTCAGCCAGTTTACAAAAGATAGCCCTAACCGTAGCACCCTCAAAGATTACATCCAAGTGGCTGATGTGTACCCTGTCGGGCGTTTAGACTGGGATAGTGAAGGATTATTATTATTGACAAATAACGGACAATTGCAACATCGCCTTTCTCATCCTCAATTTGGACATGAAAGGACTTATTTAGTACAGGTAGAGCGAATTCCCGATGCAGATGCTTTGCAGAAGTTGCAAACAGGGGTACAAGTTCAAGATTACCGGACTCGACCGACAAAAGTACGACTTTTAGCAGAAGAACCGTTGTTAAGCGATCGCGATCCACCGATAAGATTTAGAAAAAATGTCCCCACAGCGTGGCTAGAAATGACTTTGACAGAGGGGAAAAACCGCCAAGTCAGAAGGATGACAGCAGCTGTAGGCTTTCCTACCTTGCGACTGGTGAGGATAGCGATCGCCCACTTAAAATTAGATCATTTACAACCAGGAGAGTGGCGTAAACTTACCCTAGAAGAAGTCAAATTGTTGCATATTTTGACGAAATCACAGAAAAAAGCAAATTAACAGAAGTTGCTCTTCAAGAAACTCAAGAAGCTGCACAACCGAAATTTGATGAAATTGAAAGCCTCAATCGTCTGAAGGATGAATTTCTCAGTACAGTTTCCCATGAACTACGCACGCCACGTTCCTAACATGAAAATGGCGATTCAGATGCTGGGAATCTCACTGAATAAAGAGCAAAACTTTTTGTTGGAAATGGAGAAGCCACAAACAGAACGCTCAAAAGCAGCTTGCTACTTTCAAATTTTAGACAACGAGTGCGATCGCCAAATTAACCTAATTAATAATTTCCTGGATTTGCAAAAGCTCGATACCAACCCGAAACCGTTGGTGTTGGAAACAATTCAAGTACAGCAATTTTTAATCGAACTGCTCACCAACGCTTGTAAATTCAGCCCACCAGAAGCACACATTACCCTCAGTGCTCAATTAAAATCAAAAGAAATTCAATTCCAAGTAATTAATACTGGTGTGGAAATTCCCACCACAGAAATACCACTTATTTTTCACAAATTTTATCGCATTCCCACCAAAGATCCTTGGAAGCAAGGAGGAACCCGATTAGGATTGGCACTAGTACAAAAACTCACCCTTTCCCTTGGATGCACAATCGAGGTTGAAAGTCAATCAAACCGCACCTGTTTTACCATCCTACTACCACTCTCAGGGATGAGGGGGATGGGGAGATGGGGAGAGTTCTTGGGATGGGGGGAAAGAAAAATTATTCTCCTTGTTTCCTAGTCTCCCACTCCCCCAC
>NZ_JAOWRF010000364.1 GCF_025753815.1 Plectonema radiosum NIES-515
GTCCTCCTTGTCCCCCTTGTCCCCCTTGTCCCCTTGTCCCCTTGTCCCCCTTGTCCCCCTTGTCCCCTAGTCCCTAAGTCAACGCCTGGGCGCCGCCAACAACCTCTAGAATTTCTTGGGTAATTGCGGCTTGTCGGGCTTTGTTATATGACAAAGAAAGAGATTTAATCAATTCGCCGGCGTTGTCGCTAGCATTGTTCATTGCTGTCATCCGTGCGGCTAGTTCGCTGGCGGCTGATTCTTGTAACGCCCGCAATAGCTGGTTACTCAGATATAATGGCAATAGAGAATCGAGAATCTGCACTGGATCTTGCTCAAAAAGCATGTCGCGGGGAAAAGCGCGAACTGTGGTAATGACTTTCTCGCGTTGCACTTCAAATTGACCACCACGACTTGTGAGGCGGAAAATTTCGTCATCACCGGCTTCTAGACCTTGAACGTCAAAAGGAAGCAAGGTTTGCACCACAGGGCGAGAACTAACCAGGGAGATGAACCTGGTGTAGACTAGCTCTACACGGTCTACGCTTTCTGAAAGGAACAAAGAAAGCAGTTGATCGGCAATTTGATTTGCCTCAGATGCGACAGGAATTTGCTCTAAACCTGTGTAAGTTGCATCAATTGGCTGTTCTCGGCGTTGGAAGTACTGAATGGCTTTGCGTCCTACCAGTACAAACTTGTAGTTTACGCCTTCTGCTTTGAGTTCCTTGGCGCGATTTTCGGCACGACGAATGACATTATTGTTGTAACCACCACACAAACCGCGATCGCCTGAGATTACCAACAACCCGACAGACTTGACATCACGTTTTTTCAGAAGTGGTAAATTTGCTTCTTCAAACCGCAAGCGAGTTTGCAAGCCATATAATACTTGTGCCAAGCGATCGGCAAAGGGACGGGTAGCAATTACTTGTTCTTGAGCGCGACGGACTCTGGCTGCTGCTACCAGTCGCATCGCTTCTGTAATTTTTTGGGTATTTTTGACCGATTGAATGCGATCGCGTATTGATTTGAGATTAGCCATATTTTTTAGTTAGGAGTTATGAGTTAGGAGTTAGGAGTTGAGACGAGCGGATAACTCCTAACTCCTCACTCCTCACTCCTGACTTTTTACACTGTTGCCAAGAAGGTCTTCTTGTATTCGGTAAGTGCTTCTTTCAAAGCAGTTTCCTCAGCGTCACCTAATACTTTCTGAGTTTGTACTGCTTGAGTGTATTGAGGTTTGCTGGTCTTTAAGTACTCACGCAGACCTTTGGTGAAGTTTGTAATTTGGTTGACGGGGATTTCATCCAAGTAACCGTTAATACCTGCATACAGAATTGCTACTTGCTCGTATACAGATAAAGGTTCGTTTTGCGACTGCTTGAGAAGTTCGCGCAAACGCTGACCGCGTGCTAATTGGTCTTGGGTGGTTTTATCTAAGTCAGAAGCAAATTGTGCGAAGGCTTGCAAGTCGTCAAACTGCGCCAATTCTAACTTGATTTTACCGGCAACTTTTTTCATTGCCTTGGTTTGAGCGGCAGAACCTACGCGGGATACGGAAATACCGGGGTTTACAGCGGGACGGATACCAGAGTTAAACAAGTCAGAGGAAAGGAATATCTGACCGTCGGTAATGGAAATTACGTTGGTGGGGATGTAAGCAGACACGTCACCAGCTTGAGTTTCAATGATTGGTAAAGCGGTCATGCTGCCTTTGCCCAATTCATCACTTAGTTTAGCGGCTCTTTCCAACAAGCGGGAGTGGATGTAGAATACATCTCCAGGATACGCTTCGCGTCCGGGTGGACGACGCAACAGCAGAGACATTTGACGATAAGCTTGCGCTTGTTTGGACAAGTCATCGTAAATTACTAAGGTTGCTTTGCCTTTGTACATGAAGTACTCAGCTAGTGTTGCTCCAGTGTAGGGAGCCAAGTATTGTAGGGTTGCTGGTTCACTGGCACTAGCAGCAACAACGATGGTGTAGTCCATTGCGCCTTTTTCTTGCAATGTTTGCACCACGTTAGCGACGGTGGAAGCTTTTTGACCGATCGCTACATAAACACAAATTACATCTTCCCCTTTTTGGTTGATGATTGTGTCAATAGCGATCGCAGTTTTTCCGGTTTGGCGATCGCCAATAATCAATTCGCGCTGACCCCGACCGATGGGAATCATCGAATCAATTGCGGTGATACCCGTTTGCATCGGTTCGTGTACCGAACGACGCTCAATAATACCAGGTGCGGGAGATTCAATCAAACGAGTTTCTGTAGTCTTGATTTCTCCCTTACCATCAATCGGACGACCGAGAGCATCAACGACTCGTCCAACCATCGCGTCACCCACCGGCACCTGAGCAATTCTACCAGTGGCGGTGACGGAGCTACCTTCTTGAATCTGACGACCTTCACCCATCAAAACCGCGCCCACGTTATCTTCTTCTAAGTTTTGGGCGATGCCGATTGTACCATCTTCAAATTCTAATAGTTCCCCAGCCATAGCCTTTTCTAGACCATAGATCCGGGCAATACCGTCACCTACTTGCAGGACGGTACCAACGTTAGCAACTTTGACATCTTGGTCATATTGCTCGATTTGTTTCTGAATAATGCTGCTGATTTCGTCAGGTCTGATGTTAATAGCCATGTGTCTATCTTTAATTTGGGAGACTGAAATATTTGATAGTTAGGAGTTGATAGTTAGGAGTTTATAGTTGGGAGTTTATAGTTGGGAGTTTATAGTTGGGAGTTTATAGTTGGGAGTTTATAGTTAGGAGTTATGAGTTTTATGGATAGTAAGTTACACTTTGGAGAATAAGTTATGAATTGGAACTTATGAGTTGTGAATTTCAGAAATTTTTCAACTCCAAACTCCTAACTCCAAACTCCAAACTCCTAACTCCTAACTCCTAACTCCAAACTCCAACCTCCCAACTCCCAACTCCCAACTCCCAACTCCCAACTCCCAACTCCCAACTCCTAACTCCTAACTCCTAACTCCTAACTTTTTACGAGCCACTTAAGCGTAAGGAAAGACGGCGTAACTGACTCCGCAAACTGGCGTCAATTACTTGAGAGCCAACTTTGATGATGACACCACCAATCAAGTCTGGGTCTATTTTTGTTTCTAGATCGACTTGATGAGCGTTGGTCATGGCGATGACTTTTTCTCGTATCGCTTGTTCTTGCTCTTGGGAAAGAGGAACGGCAGAGGTTATTTCTGCTAAGACAGTTTGATTTTTCTGTCTGAGAAGCGTTATGTACTGCTGGCAAATTGGTTCTAGCAACAAAATGCGTCGTCTATCTACCAACAGCATTAAGAAATTGCGTAAGTTTGAATTAGTGCTTTCGCCAACGACTTCGTTGATGACTGCCTTTTTTTTGTCAGCTTCAATAAAGGGGTTGCCGATAAAGCCTTGCAATTCTGATGAATTTTGCAATAAATTCAGCAAAGAACGTACATCTTCGCCAAATTCTTCTATCTGGTTTTTTGACTCGGCTACTGACATTAATGCCTGTGCATAAGGCTGGGCGATTTCGGCTATTGCTATGTCGCTTTTCATTTCTAGCCTCCCACCTGCGCGATGCTGCGGTCAATTAATGTTTGTTGAACGTCGTCGGCAATGCCACTCCGTAGATCGGATTCGACTTTTTGCAATGCTAGGGCACTTACCCGTTGCCGCAGTTCAGCGATCGCTCGATCTCTTTCTGTGTTTAAATCAGCTGCGGCTGTTTGTTTCAAGCGTTCTACGTCTTGCGCTGCCTTCAATAATGTTGCTTCTCGCGCTCCTAAAGCATTTTCTTCGGCTGAAGAGCGGATGCGTTGTGCTTCTGCTTGAGCTTGAGTTAACTGCTCTTGCGCTTTGGAAAGGGCAATTTGTGCCTCTTTTAAACGCGCTTCAGCTCCTTGAATTTCGGTTTCAATATTTATCCGACGCTCATTCAGGATGTTGGTTAAAACTTTACGTCCAAAGTAAAATAGTATGCCAATTAGAAGCGCTAAGTTTATCAGATTGGTTTCAAAAATGTCTAGGTTTAGACCGAAACCACCTTCGCCTTCTGCCTCTGAGTGAACAGCGGCTTCTGCGGCAAGTAATATGAAAGTCCCCATGTTAGCCATTTACACGCTCGCTGCTCGCTTGCTGATTAATTTGAACTTTTCCTTCGGGGAAAAAGTGCCTTTCTTAGATCTTGCTCCGACACCCTACAAAGGTGTTGAGAATAGCGATCGCCTGCTCGCTTCAGGCTAGAAAGTCTAAATTTTCGCACCTTTGCACCAACCGAAGCGGACGATCGTTTGTGTAGACGGAGGGCGACTTAAACGCCCTCCTTTGACTTGTGTCGAGATGCGCGTATACTTTCAAGCGAACCAATGTTATAATCTGAAAGATATTACTCTATCTAACCAGACTTGTTGGTCCCAATAGTTTTTCTAGAATCTGCCTGCTGAGGGCATCAACTTGTTGCTCTAAGGAACGCATTGCTTCTTGCTTTTGCTGCTCGATTTCCACAGATGCTTGTTCGCGTTGAGCTTGAGCTTCTTTTTGCGCTTCAGCAATTTTCTCTGCGGTAATTTTCTTCGCTTCAGCAAGAGCCGCTTCAACAGTAGCTTGTGATTGCCTGCGGGCATCACCTAGCTGTTGTTCATATTCTTTGGTTAAGCGCTCGGCTTTCGCCAAGCGTTCACCCGCTTCAAGGTTATTCGTTCGGATGTAATTATCGCGATCGTCTAATACCTTGGTCATTGGCTTGTAGAAAATTGCATTCAGCAAAGCCGCTAACAGCAAAAATTGCAATGCCATCAAGGGCAAGGTAGCATCGAAATCAAACATTTCTCTCCTGTGCGGGCTGGAATAGCACTCTTTGATGGCTAGCTAATTCATCCAACCTTTAATATTCTATAGACCCCATAGCCAACCAGGGTCAACTTACATGGAAACGACGTGGAAAAGCCGATTAGGTCAGTTGTAGAGACGGTTGGATGTGTAGCAACTTCCGCACTTGTTTACATCTTTCGCGTCTCTACACTAACAATTTTTATGTCTTAGGCAAATGGGTTAGCAAACAGTAGCACTAGGGCAATAACCAGACCGTAGATAGTCAGGGATTCCATGAATGCTAAGGTTAACAGCAATGTACCGCGAATTTTGCCTTCTGCTTCTGGTTGACGTGCAATACCTTCTACTGCTTGACCCGCAGCATTTCCTTGACCGATACCAGGTCCAATTGCAGCTAAACCAATTGCTAAAGCGGCAGCGATAACGGAAGCAGCAGCAACTAATGGATCCATTTTGATTTTCCTTTGTTTGAGAACAGAATTAATGATTTTCTTTGTTTTAGATTTGCAATTAAATCTAAAATTACTTCAACTGAGGAGGTTTAATGCTCCTCATGCCCTTCATCACCATGCCCTGCTATTGCTTCGTGAATGTATGCTCCTGCTAAGGTAGCAAATACCAGGGCTTGAATGGCACTGGTAAATAAACCTAGAGCCATAACGGGCAGAGGTACAAACAGAGGAACCAATAGAACAAGCACACCTACTACCAATTCATCCGCCAAAATATTGCCAAATAGACGGAAGCTTAGGGAGAGAGGCTTGGTGAAGTCTTCGAGAATGGCGATCGGCAATAAAATCGGTGTCGGCTCTATATACTTCTTAAAGTAGCCTAAACCCCGTTTGCTAAATCCGGCGTAAAAATACGCTAAAGAAGTTAACAATGCCAACGCGACTGTCGTATTGATATCATTTGTCGGTGCTGCTAATTCACCCGAAGGCAGTTTGATTAACTTCCAGGGAATTAAAGCACCCGACCAATTCGACACGAAGATAAACAAAAATAGTGTGCCAATAAACGGCACCCAAGGACGGTAGTCTTTCTCACCAAGTTGGTTTTTCGCCAAGTCCCGAATAAATTCTAGGGCATATTCCATCAAATTTTGGATGCCTTTAGGAATTCTCTTGGCGTTGCTAGTAGCAGCTATGGAAGCTATGACGAGAAGCCCAATCACAAACCATGAGGTGAGAAAAACTTGCCCGTGTATTTTCAGATTACCCAATTGCCAGTAGAGGTGATGACCTACTTCCAATTTGGCGAGGGGAAAAGAATTAAAGGCGTTTAAGACACTAAGCATGTGCATTCTTCAAGATTTTTCCCCAAAAAGCGAGGATTGGAGATATTGTCTTTGTGAGCCTGACTTTTAAGAATCAGGAATAAACGCAGTTTGCACCGTATAGACGATGAGCGTGGCTTTGTAAGTGAGAAATCCCAAGAATATTGGCAGGACATGTAAATCGTGCCATTGAGTCGCAATTACCATCAAGCCAATAAATAGAGCAAAACGATTTTTGCTCAAACTGTTTTTTTCGCTACCTAGCTGCTCAACGTCTCTAGCCAACAATTTTAAGTAAACCACACCTGTACACGCCCCTATCAAATAATTTAGGGCAATGTTTAGGGAATAAAAAATCCACACTGAGATAAAAATAATCCCCGTCAACAGGAGTGTGATTCTCAACAACTTCTGAAAGAGTTGATAAAAATCTTCCATAGAAGATGTTGCTGGTTCTGTATCCTCAAAACCAGGTTGATCATCTTGTAGTGTTGTAGGCGTGGGGTTAATCGATTCGTCTGACAAGCTCACGGGAAGCAGAAACCAGTACAGCTAATTATGTTGACTGCACATTCAGTCAGCTGAATCATATCACGCTTGGGTAACAATACTTTAGGAAAAAACAATTAACTTCTTGTTTGGGG
>NZ_JAOWRF010000244.1 GCF_025753815.1 Plectonema radiosum NIES-515
GTTTTGATTGACAAAAGCATTCTGGCATTTCCTATGAAAGCGTGGTTTGTACATCTAACTTCTACTGTACAGAGTTCTACCTTATCTTACAGAGTTGTCTATCAATTAATCAACTTAAGACTAGCTCTCTGGAAGTTGGGACAGAACTCTAAAACTTTGGGATGTAGTTACAGGGATTTGTCTGCGTACTTTTGAAGGACATAAGGGTTCTATAAGTTCATTGCATTTGGGTATGGATAGTCGTTTCGCTCTCTCTGGGAGTTGGGACAAGACGCTCAAGTTCTGGGATGTAGCTACAGGGCTTTGTCTGCGTACTTTTGAAGGACATGCGGATGGTGTAAACTCAATTACTCTGAATGCCGATAATTGTTTTGCCCTTTCTGGGAGTGCAGATAGCACTATGAAGCTGTGGAATGTGCAAACAGGGTATTGTCTACGTACTTTTGAAGGACATACAGATGGTGTAACTTCAGTATGTTTAAGTGCTGATAGTCGTTTCGCCCTCTCTGGAAGTGCAGATGGCACCATGAAACTGTGGAAAGTAGACACAGGAAGTTGTTTGCATTCTTTTCTTAGAGGGTCTGAAAAATTGCTATGTTTAAGTCCAGACTGGCGATTTGCTCTCTCCAGCAAATGGATTTATGGTCAAAAGCTCGATAACTATGTTGCAAGGCTGTTGGTTTTAGATTGGGAATTGGAAAATCAACCTGTTGTTAACTGGGATGAAGGCGCACGACCCTACTTAGAAAATTTCTTAACGCTACACACACCTTACATTACTACATTACCAGAAGATCGTGATCCCTCAGATAAAGAAATTACCCTAGCACTTACCCGGCGTGGTATCCCTACTTGGACCGAAGAAGACTTCCAAAATCTACTTTATACTCTAGGCAGTGCAGGTTACGGTTGGCTGCGTCCGGAAGGAGTGCGCCAGCAATTACAAAAAGAATTAGCACAGGATAAACTCCTAGATGAGCAAGTAGTAAAGTATTATACCAAATTCATTGAGGCAAATCCGAACAGCGCCTCAGCTTTTCAGTATAGAGCGCTTTATTATTATTATTTAGGTGAATATGAGCAAGCTCTAAATGACTGCAACTGTTCTATCGAGCTAGAACCAAGCTTTATTGATGCTTACGAAACTATATACTTGGTTCATACTGAATTAAAGAATCATCTGCAAGCTTTTGAAATTAATTCTCATATAGTAAAGATGAAGCTAAATCAAGCTTATTCTTATGCAGAAGAAGGTTCAGCATATATACTACTAGGCGAAAGTCAGCAAGCTTTTGAATACTTTCGGAAAGCATGTGAACTATATCAAGTTTGTGGTGATATAGAAAATTACCAAACAGTGATGGATATACTTAGAACGTTTCAGCCCAAGCAATAGGCAAGCAATTTAAAAGATATAAAAATAATAGAATGTTACCTAAAATTACTCTTATTATCACCAAAGGTAGTCTCAAAGATCAAGAATTTATCTTCGATTGTCGCACCACCTGCATTCTCGGACGCTCCCCCGATTGCAATCCCAAACTACCTGATGATGAGGCACATCGCATCATCTCCCGCTACCACTGCTTGCTAGATATTAATCCCCCCAACATCCGTGTGCGCGATTTCGGCAGTAGAAACGGCACTTTCGTCAACGGGACAAAAATTGGACAACGCGAACCAGAACAAACCCCAGAAGAAGGGGCACAATTAACATTTCCAGAATACGATTTGAAAACAAATGATGAAATTCAACTGGGTGACACGGTGTTTCGAGTCAGCATTGAAGGAACTAACCAGATTCCGCCAACTGAACCTTCATTTGATATAGATATGGGGAAAATGGAACCTGATGAGCAAGTACAACAACTCATACAGCAAGCAAACTCCTGCAACCCAGATTTGTCAATTCAAGGCTACAGCATACTCCGTAAACTGGGGAAAGGTGGATGTGGCGAAGTATATCTTGCGCGTCACAATGAAACGGGAGAAGAGGTAGCACTCAAAGTAATGTTACCTGCTGTTGCCAGTGAACCTGAAATGGTAGAAAGGTTTCTCCGGGAAATTGATAATACCCAAGCTTTAAAGCATCCCAACATTATTAAGCTGCGAAATTCCGGTTACTACAGCGGTACTTTTTTCTTCACTATGGAGTATTGCAACGGCGGCAATGTTTTTGATTTGATGCAGCGGAGGGGCGGGAGATTATCTGTTGATGAAGCTATGTCAATTATTATGCAGGTCTTGGATGGATTGGAATACGCTCACCAAGCCGAAATCCCTTATGTTAAACTTGCCGACGGTAGCTTTGATAAAGGGCGAGGTTTGGTACACCGTGACCTGAAGCCTAGTAATATTTTTATTGCTAATACTAATGGAAATTTCACTATTAAAATTGCCGATTACGGTTTAGCCAAAGCATTTGACCAAGCTGGTTTAAGCGGTCAAACTATGAGCGGCACTAAGGCAGGTACACCAGTATTTATGCCCAGGCAGCAGGTAATTAATTTTAAATATGCCAAGCCAGAGGTCGATATTTGGGCTACAGTCGCCTGTTTATACTACATGTTAACAGGGGCTTATCCCCGTAACTTTGTTGGCGACCCATTTTTAGCAGTTTTGCAAACTAACGCAGTACCCATACGCGAACGTGATGGTTCGATTCCAAAAAAATTAGCTGAATTAATTGACCAAGCTTTGGTTGATAAACCAGAAATTTGCTTTAAAAATGCTGCTAGTTTTAAGCAGGCTTTGTTGAGTTTAAGATAAGTTACTAGAGGCTATCACCTTCAATGCACCCGGAACAAGGCGATACTCCCAAAGTGACTGCCGCGCATCCGATAATAAAGCATTGTCAATGCTAACTCCCTAACTTTGGGGATATGCTTTTCTCTGTTACTGGCATATCAATCAGCACGTTAAGCGATCGCACTTAACACTGATGGAAACCACCGCAATTGCTGAATAGTTTTATTACTGCCCTTTGCCTCTTGCAAAACAACTTTTCCATACTGCTTACCCAACTCAGTTGGTAAATATAAAGGTTGACCATTCTTTTTGGCATCGAGGTTCGGATTTCTAATTTGCATCCCCCGACTGATCAAAATATCGTTCATTACTTTTGCATTACCCTGGTTGGTATTATTTGAACTCAATCTATTACCACCACGTTTCATATACAACTTGGCAAGGTTAGTAACAGTTATTAACTCATCTTCAACTGGCATTGGTAGCAGTTGTTTCACCGCTTCCATCTGATTTTTAAACTGCGGATAAGCTTTACCAATTTCGTTAGCAATCAAACCTTGAACGAGATTTGGCTCAACTGTTCCCATGCAAAATACAGGTGATATTGCTTCGGAAATATCCCTCACACTCGGTTGCTGTAAACTTGTATATTCCCTTAGCTCTTGCCAACCCTTAATTTGCTGCATCCAAGTACGAATTCCCACAGCAGCAAAGGCTTTGTACGCCAATTTAGCCTGTTCAGTACAATGCCTACCAGCGTCAAAAGCAAAGTATTCCAAAATTGTGGAAACTGCAATATCAGGAATGCCAATGCCCGACCAATCGTTCAGGTTCGCACCATTAAACCCTTGCTCCATAAGCTTTATAGCCAATTCAGAAGGCTCCAGGTTCGCACTGTTAAAAGCCTTTCTCAAAGCCATATCACTGACACCTGCGAGTCTTGCTGTAGCTCGGATGCTAGCTTTTCCATGACCTTGAATATCGATTTCAATTTCTTGCTGTATGCGATCGCTCACATTCTCAAGTAAAAGCTTTGACATAGCTCTCAATGCTCCTTATAAATATCAGAAGAAATGGTTAAGCATTAACTCTTAGTTTGTCCTGGTTGTATTAATTCAACAAACCGTAACGCAAAGCATGAACTGCTGCTTGGGTACGGTCTTCAGCACCGACTTTAATGATAATATTCCGAACATGAGCTTTCACAGTTCCCAGAGTGATATACAACTTTGTTGCAATTGATGCATTTCTATTCCCATCAACAATCAACTGCAATATCTCTAATTCCCTCTCAGTTAACAGTGATAATATCCCGCGCTAATTGACCGCGATCGCTTTTCATCCACCGCAAGTTTTCCACCTCCGCAACTGTCAGTAACTTCGGTTTTCCCGGTACATATCCCCCATCTAACCAAACGGGAACCGATAATCCAGCCAAAACACCAAATGCGATCGCAGTCACCAACAATCCCATCGCTGGTAACATTACCCCCAGACGACTTCGCTCTTTTGACTCGCAATGCTGAATTAATCGGTCAACCATCTTCCTAATTTCCACCTCCTGACCACTTACAGCAGTGCGTTTTGCTTTCTCCAAGTGGTCGTAAATCCCATACTAATATTCCTGATGAAATTTTTTCCCGAACATCTATTCCTAATTTGGAGTTGATTATTTCAACTATTCCTATTTCATCAATTAGTCCAGCTACTATTCCTAAATGATCTATATTTTGAATTTTTGTTTCTGAGGTTGCAGACAATTTTTCTCCCTCTAAAATATTTTTGATTTTTTTAATTGTCTCACTTTTTCAACTGGAAGCTTCTAAGTATTTTTATTTAGGTAACTCCGAGAATAATTATGTAGTTTTTTATGCTACTTTTGAAGTGCGGAATGTGGGTCATCTTGGTTAGTCATAAATGTCGAAGGAACACTTACTGGGATGGGATTTGAGAAAAACTTATACTTTGCCGCATCCCACAGCGATCGCAATCATTTTCACCCAGAAATGTTGCCGCAAGTCGCATCAACATTTCTGGGTGAATGTGTCTCTGACTGGTACGATAAACGACGTTTAGAGAAGGTTTTGAGAAATTTAGAATCCCAATTTGGTTTGACTTCCGCAATTTTGATTAGCTATCTCTTCTTCAGTTCCATCAATCCTTTCCAAATATTCTGGCTTCACCGTTGCTAAATTAGCTTTCCAGGTTTTCACACCACAGCTATGGGGATTTATTTGGTAAATAATACACCAACACCCAGAAAATGGTTTCAAATCGGGGTCAGTTGATAGCAGAATTCGACATACTTCCCCAATGTGATATGGATTAGGAAGAGGATTTTTATCCTTGATTTGCTGAACTATATCCGATTTATTTTGTTTCATACTGAGTATTTTTTGTACAGATTCTTGACCTTCTTCTTCCGCAACTTGGGCAAGCAGCAAAATATCCTTTCTCGTTAGTCCACTGTTACGAGCCAGTATAGAATGCTTGACCTCTTCGCCAAGGGATCGCGCTAAAGTATCGAGAGCATCAGTAAATCGAGCATCATTCTTGATAGTACGAACACTGACTTTCTACTGCTGTGCAAGCCTCTTTGGTGCATCTGACGTTATTAGATTTTCAGATTGCGGTAAATCTTCCCCGTCACTTTCTACCGAAGTGCAACTTTTGCACTTCGGAGAATTCTGCCTAAGATTATCTATGCGATCGCCCTTCAAATTAAGATAACGCTTACCCCGTAAGTAACTTGCAATTTACGTTTTTTATGTTGCGTCGTCCCAGTTGATGATTGACAATCCAACTTAGAGCTGCTTCCCTATCCGTAATGTCGATCTCGACGTAGAGAATTTTGGTACTACAGGCACTTGCGATCGCACTCGCTAAATTCTCCCCATAAGCATTCGCTAATTGTTCCAAAGACTGGACACCCAAAACAAAACAAGCACCGTTGCTTCTGTATTCGTTTATCCATTGGGGTAGTGCTTTCAGGTACAGTGACGGTAACTCATCGATAAATATTCCCAGTGGGTCTTTCCTTGGTGTTGATAAATTACTCACAGTTGTCATGTGGAGTGCAGCCGCAAGTAATGGTCCCACAACATCGCGTCTGGGGTCATCTAATTTGAAAATCAGGATTTGCTTTCCCGATAGTTTGGTGGGAATTGTGCTTTTACCAATGAAAGATGGGAGAAGCGATCGCTGCATGAATCCTGAAAATATCCCTACCGTGGTTGTATCAATCGAAGCTAGGACTTACGCATTGACAGATTTTCATAACTCAATATTGAGAGATTTTATGAAAAATTATCGGTTAATATCTTTGATTTTTGTACTTGACTATTGACGTAAAATTGATGTATGTAAATAGTCGTATTTTAAAATGTACACTCTTATGGCTTTGAATTAGTTTGGCTCTCTAGCCCCAAACGTATCTCTAGTTCTGCCATTCTTTCACGCAGTGCTTGATTTTCTTGCTCTAACCTCTCGATTTTTCGATCTGTCTCTAGTGGTTTGGGGCAAGAACGATCTGTTTTTTAGTCCAGAAGGTGCGAAAGCCTTTGAGGGGGATTTGAAAACGATCGAGGTACATTTACTCAACACCGGATACTTTGCCCTGTAGGAAGAAGGTGAGGCTATCAGCGATCGCATCCTCTGCTTTATTTCTGCTCACGTTACTGCATGAGAACCTGACTGCCCGTTTACTTTAGAAAAACACAACAATGAAAGTCATTTCTGTGAATGTTGGATTCCCCCGTGAAGTCCTCTGGAAAGGCAAACCCGTTTTAACTGGGATTTTCAAAAAGCCTGTTACAGAACGGGTGCGGGTGAGTTATCTGAATCTGGAGGGCGATCGCCAAGCCGATCTAACTGTACACGGAGGCGAAGAAAAGGCTGTTTATGCTTATCCACTGGAACATTACACCAAATTATCCGCGCCGAGGTAGCCCC
>NZ_JAOWRF010000347.1 GCF_025753815.1 Plectonema radiosum NIES-515
GGGAGGGGGACTAGGGGGAAAGCTGAATTCTCAGGCTTTGACTGAGAAGCAACAGACGATTATTGCAGCGCGAGAACTAGATTATACAGCGGTTCCGCAGCAAGCACAGACTTGGGTAAACAAACATTTAGTGTATACTCACGGTTACGGGTTTACACTTAGTCCGGTGAATACTGTAGTTTCTGGCGGCTTACCCGATTATTACGTTAAGGATATTGGAGTTGATCGCGGTAAAGGTTCTTTGCAGATATCAAATGAAGCAATTCGGGCAAGTATTCCGATTGGTGAACCGCGAATTTATTATGGTGAAAATACTAACACTTATGTAATGACAGGGACAGCCAACCGAGAGTTGGATTATCCCAGCGGCAGCGAAAATGTGTATAACGTGTATGATGGACGCGGTGGAATAGCGATTGGTGCTAAATGGCGCCGGTTGTTATTTGCTGAGTATCTGAAAGATTGGCAAATGCTGCTGACACGAAATTTCCATGCAGAAACGAAGTTGTTGTTTCGGCGCAATATTTTAGAAAGGGTTAAAGCGATCGCTCCTTTTTTACGTTACGATAGCGATCCTTATTTAGTTGCAGCCGATGGGGGTGGAACTAATAGTATAGGGGAAAAGACTTATCTTTACTGGATTTTAGACGCTTACACTACAAGCGATCGCTATCCCTATTCTGACCCCGGAAAAAATAAATTTAACTACATCCGCAACTCTGTAAAAGTCGTCATTGATGCCTATAATGGCACTGTTAATTTTTACGTTGCCGATCCACAAGACCCAATTATCAACACTTTAGCGGCTATTTTTCCCAACCTGTTAAAACCTCTTTCTGTGATGCCAGATGCTCTCAAAAGCCATATCCGGTATCCGGTGGATTTGTTCAGCATTCAATCTGAACGCTTGTTGGCTTATCACATGACCGATCCACAGGTATTCTACAACCGCGAAGATTTGTGGCAGATACCCACCGAGATTTATGGAAACGAACCGCGTCCCGTGCAGCCCTATTATCTAATTATGAAGCTGCCAACCGCTACCACAGAAGAGTTTATTTTGCTGCTTCCTTTCACACCAACTCAACGGGCTAACTTAATCGCTTGGTTGGCTGCACGTTCCGATCAACAAGAATACGGTAAATTACTGCTTTATGAGTTTCCCAAACAGCAACTGATTTATGGACAGGAACAAATAGAAGCTTTGATTAATCAAGATCCGGTGATTTCTCAGCAGATTTCTTTGTGGAATCGCGCCGGTTCGCGAGCGATTCAGGGTAATTTGTTGGTAATTCCCATTGAGCAATCTCTTTTGTATGTTGAACCTCTGTATTTGGAAGCCGAACAAAATAGCCTGCCAACTTTAGTTAGGGTAATTGTGGTTTACCAAAACCGTATCGTCATGGCAGAAACTTTACAACAGGCAATAGATGCCGTTTTCCAGTCGAAGACTCCAAATACACCTGCCATCGTCCGTCCTGTGAAGTAATTCGTAAGCCAGAAGAGCGCTGATACCCTATCTCCTGACTCTTTTTTCCTCAACCATTAGAGGGATGAAAAATTGCCTTTTAGTTGATATTCTCGTAAAGAATACTTAATACATAAAAAATTACGGCTATGGCATCCCCAACACGATTGCAAGGCACAGAGCTAGTAGATTGTGCTAGAGCGAATGCCAAACAGGGAATTGAAACCGCTGCTTATCAATGTGGATATGGTGATGACCTCAACACGTTTGCGCGTGAATTACGGCAAGCTTGTGAGCAAATGAATTTGCAAGTCAAAGAACTCAATGAATTGATTACCGACCAAGACATGATATTACAAATTGGTACCGGCGAAGTCGTTGCGCCAGATACCGCATCAGAACTTTAATTATGGGCATTGATTTGAGTCCATTTGAGTAGAATGCACCCTATGAGCCTGGAAATTGATTTCCAGGCGGGCGATCGCTATTGCATTTTCCCCAACACCGATGTGATAATATCCGATGGCACTTCATCACTCACCGTCACCACCCCAAGCTGTGTTGGCAAAACAAACCTAACTTTACCGTCTTTGACTTTCTTATCTGTTTGCAACGCCTTAATTATCGCTTCAATATCCACCCCATCGGGTAATTTTGTTGGTAAACCAGCTTTGGCAATCAAAGCGTCTTGCCTTTGTGTATCTTCGCTTTGCCACATTCCTAGTTCTACAGCAATCTGCCCTGCTGCTACCATCCCAATGGCAACTGCCTCACCGTGATTTACTAAACTATAACCTGTTAAGCTTTCTACCGCGTGACCAATAGTATGACCATAATTAAGAATAGCCCGCAGTCCGGCTTCTCTTTCGTCTTTGCTGACTACATCAGCTTTTGCTTGACAAGAACGAGTTAAAATGCTGTCAATTAATTCTGGCTTGACGTAGCGATGTTGATTTAGGTTTTTACTTGCTTCCATCTCGGTAAACAATTCAGCATCCCAAATCACACCGTACTTGATTACTTCTGCCATTCCAGCGCGAAACTCTCGCATGGGAAGAGTTTTCAGCACTTCTGGATCGATTAAAACCAAACGCGGTTGATGAAATGCCCCAATCAAGTTTTTACCTTGGGGATGATTTACGCCAGTTTTACCACCGATCGCCGCATCTACCATTGCTAAAAGTGTAGTCGGCACTTGCACAACATTAATGCCTCTGAGCCATGTAGCAGCCGCGAAGCCTGTCATATCACCAACGACACCTCCCCCCAAAGCTACCATAGTTGAGGAGCGTTCTAGGCGGTTTTCTAGGGCGGTATCGTAGAGTTTTTGGATTGAGTTCAGGGTTTTGTAGCGTTCTCCTGGGGGGAGGGTGCAATTGGCAACTTCAAATCCAGCAGATGTCAAAGAAGCGATCGCTCTTTCGCCATAATGCTTAAAAATTGTCGGGTTAGAAACCAGCAATATTTTCTTGCCCAGATGCAAACTGCTCATTTGTTCGCCGAGATTATCTAGATTACCAGATGCGATCGCAATCTCATAAGACTGCTCTGGTAAATTTACGTTAATTACTGCCATTACTAAACCCTTCTGTGCCCTATTCTCTCGCATTCTACGCAGGTGGAGACAAGAACACAAGGGGGAAAAGTGATTAATAACTCTTGACTAATGCTTGAATAGATATTAGTCAAGTCTTATGGAGAAACGTAAATGTTTGCTTTGATATCTTATATTGGCTTTTTGGCTGTGTTCTTTGGTATAGCTGTTGGTCTGCTATTCGGTCTGCGTAGCGCGAAGATTATTTAATTAATGATTATCTCACGCAAAGGCGCAGAGGCGCAAAGGTTTTAAGAGCGTCTTTGCGTCTTGACGTGAGATTTAATTAATCACAGCTTCAGGTGCTAGTGCAGCCCGATTTTTCGGAGGACGCATTTCTAAACCGAGTAAATTGAGCATTTCTTGGTCGGCGTTGTATCCTGGGCAAGGAGTGGTAACGGTTAACATGTGACCGTCGTCGCTGGAAAAGATGGAATTTGCCCCTGCCATGAAGCATAAAGCTTGCTCAACTTGGGAAAGTCTGGCTCTACCTGCACTGAGGCGGACATCAGAAGCTGGCATTAAAATACGAGCAGTGGCAATCATTCGCACTACATCCCAAATGGGGACATCTGGTTGATTTTCTAATGGTGTTCCTGGAACTTGGGAGAGAATATTAATGGGTACGGACTCTGGATGTGGTTGTAGTGTTGCCAGAGTTTGCAACATGGAGATGCGATCGCCGACTGTTTCACCTAAACCAAGTATACCGCCAGAACATACAGTTACCTTTGTTGAGCGGACGTTATCGATTGTCGAGAGGCGATCGCCATAAGTCCTCGTTGTAATGATAGTATTGTAATATTCTGCTGAGGTATCCAAGTTATGGTTATAGGCATACAATCCCGCATCTTCTAAGCGCTTTGCCTGAGATTCGGTCAGCATCCCCAGAGTGCAGCACACCTCTAAACCTAATGCTGTCACCTCTTTTACCATTGACAACACTTCATCAAATTGTGAGTTATCGCGTACTTCTCGCCAAGCAGCACCCATACAAATACGACTAATACCGCTTTCTTTGGCTTTCTGGGCGATGCTAACTACAGTTTCTTTTTCTAAGAGTGCTTGTGGTTTCACCTCTGTTTTGTAGCGAGAAGACTGAGCGCAATAGCTGCAATCTTCTGGACAAGCTCCTGTTTTAATCGAAATTAGTTTGCAAACTTGAATTTTTGTTGAGTCATGATATTGACGATGCACGCTAGCAGCTTGATAAATGAGCTCTAGCAATGGCGTATTATATACTGTCCAAATTTCTTTATAGTCCCAATTGTAGCGTGTTCTACTCACCGACATCATTATCCTTATTGTAGAGTGGATTAATCGCCAGGGAATTGGGAAAAAGGTAATAATTCTTTCCCCAGTCCCAGTTCCTTTATTAACAAAATAGTAATAAATAGCACAATTGCCCTCAACAAGAACTATTATATAAACCCGTTGGGTATATTTAACGAGGTGTTGCTGATTGACACTGATGTTTTTGGCTGAAACTCGCTGCATCAACGTTTCTCTTGTGCTTTGATGCAACACCCTAGCACAAAAGTGCCCTGTGAGGGTACTGCAAAATCTCAACGGATGTGTTGAAAATAGAAAGTAGAAGATTTTCTGAACGGATAAACCACGAATACGCTGTTGGTATTGGTTTTTCTGCTTTTTTCACTCTTTGGAGTTTAAGTCACTTCTCATTACTTACTTTAAAAAAGGAGAACATTTTACATGGCTAAAAGCAATAAAAGATCGTTAGGGTTTGACTGTAAGCATCAAATTTATTCTCGATGCCCTATTTGTTGCATCGTCCCCCCACATATGCTAGAAAAGGTTGCTGTCAATGGCAATACTGAACAGCGTCAGTGGGCTTTTCATACATTAAATCTTTCCGCACAGCTTCGCGGACGTCGGGATGTGGTAGGTGGTATTACCTTCACACCTCAACCCGGTGAAAAGCGTCGCACCGTCTACGATGCCAAAAATGCCGAACGACTCCCAGGCAAGTTAGTACGCAGTGAAGGCGATCCTGCTAGCAGTGATGTGATGGTGAACGAAGCTTATGATGGTGCTGGGGCAACTTATGACTTATATCATGATATCTTCGATCGCAATTCTGTTGATGATAAGGGGCTGCGTTTAGACTCTACCGTGCATTTCGGGGTGAAGTATGATAACGCCTTTTGGAATGGCAGTCAGATGGTTTATGGTGATGGCGATGGACAATTGTTTCAACGCTTCACTAAATCAATCGATGTGATTGGACATGAGTTAACTCATGGTGTAACTCAGTATGAAGCTGGTCTAACATACTTTGGCGAATCTGGGGCACTCAATGAGTCGATGTCTGATGTCTTTGGTATCATGGTCAAACAGAAAGTAAATAATGAGACGGTAGATAAATCGAGTTGGATTATTGGAGAAGGACTATTTGCGCCAAATGTCAAGGGTGTAGGTATCCGCTCCATGAAAGCGCCAGGAACAGCATACGATGATACTGTGTTGGGTAAAGACCCACAACCGGCTAATTATAAAGACCTTTACAGGGGGATGCAAGATAATGCTGGAGTGCATATTAATTCAGGTATCCCCAACAATGCCTTTTACTTAGCGGCAATGGAAATTGGCGGTTATGCTTGGGAAAAAGCAGGGAAAATCTGGTATATAAGTTTACGCGATCGCCTGCGTTCTCAAGCCAATTTTAAACGCGCTGCTCAAATAACTATCCTAGTTGCTGGCGAACTTTACGGCAATGATGGCAAGGAACAGAAAGCTGTGCAGAATGCTTGGCAAAAGGTCGGAGTTCTTTAAAGTTAGGAGTTAGGAGTTTAAAGTTAGGAGTTAGGAGTTTGGAGTTAGGAGTTTAAAGTTAGGAGTTTAAAGTTAGGAGTTAGGAGTTTAAAGTTAGGAGTTAGGAGTTTAAAGTTAGGAGTTTGGAGTTAGGAGTTTGGAGTTAGGAGTTTGGAATTCATAATTCATAACTTCTAATTGTTTGCGTGTTGTCTTTTGTTGCTAAACTAGGAGATAATACTGTTTTACTCCTAGTTTTTGTATTTTTCCCATATACAACACGACGGAGACTAAAAAATGCGGATCTCCTTTGAACGCTCAGGTGGCTTTGCTGGAATAATCAAGACAACAAATGTTGACACAGCTACTCTGCCACCAAACGAATCTAATCAGGTTTTTCAACTAATTCAATCTGCGGGTTTCTTTGAATTACCCCAAACAATCACTTCAGATACACGATCTAGCGATCGCTTTCAATATACCTTGACTGTAGAAGATAACGGTAAGCAACATACCATCACCGTTGGTGAATCCGCACTTTCTGGCAACTTAAAATCCCTAATTGAATGGCTGAAAAACGCACCGACAAAGTGAGGGGGACAAGGGGGACTTTCTTGACAAGGGGGACAAGGAAGAATTTATCCGATTCCCATTCCCCATTCCCCATTCCCCACTCCCCATTCCCCATTCCCCATTCCCCACTCCCCACTCCCCATTCCCCATTCCCCATTCCCCACTCCC
>NZ_JAOWRF010000076.1 GCF_025753815.1 Plectonema radiosum NIES-515
CCCCAGACATATATATGACTAAAGAACCAACTTGGAGTCAGCGATTTGAATCAGCGTTACATCCGGCGATCGCTCAGTTTAATGCCAGTATAACTTTTGACATTGAATTAATCGAATACGATATCACCGGCTCTCAAGCTCATGGGAAAATGCTGGCTCACACTGGCATCATTTCTCCAGAAGAAGGAAGTCTTCTGGTTTCAGGTTTAGAACAAATTCGCAAAGAATATCGCACAGGTAAATTTCACCCAGGTATTGACGCAGAAGATGTACATTTTGCCGTGGAAAAGCGATTGACGGAATTGGTGGGTGATGTCGGGAAAAAGCTGCATACAGCGCGATCGCGTAATGACCAAGTTGGTACTGACACCAGACTTTATCTACGCGACCAAATTCAACACATCCGCTCTTCACTGCGAGAATTTCAAAGTGTCTTATTAGATATAGCCGATAACCATATTGAAACCCTGATACCAGGTTATACCCACCTACAACGCGCCCAGCCTCTAAGTTTGGCTCATCACCTCTTAGCGTATTATCACATGGCACAGCGCGACTGGGAACGCTTGGAAGACGTTTCTCGCCGGGTGAATATTTCACCTTTAGGGTGTGGTGCTTTGGCTGGAACTACTTTCCCGATTGACCGCCATTATACCGCCGAACTATTGCAATTTGACGAAGTTTATGCTAATAGCTTGGATGGAGTGAGCGATCGCGATTTTGCGATTGAATTTCTTTGTGCTGCTAGTTTGATTATGGTTCACCTCAGCCGCCTTTCGGAAGAGGTAATTCTTTGGTCTTCGGAAGAATTCCGCTTTGTCACCCTGAAAGATAGCTGTGCTACGGGTTCCAGCATTATGCCCCAAAAGAAAAACCCCGATGTCCCAGAATTGGTGCGGGGGAAAACTGGGCGTGTATTTGGTCATCTGCAAGCAATGCTGGTAATGATGAAGGGACTACCTTTGGCATATAACAAAGACTTGCAAGAAGATAAAGAAGCTTTATTTGATAGTGTCAAAACAGTTAAAGCTTGTTTAGAAGCGATGACGATTTTGCTGCGGGAAGGTTTAGAATTTCGCACTCAGCGTTTAGCAGAAGCTGTAGCGGAGGACTTTTCCAATGCTACCGATGTAGCAGATTATCTGGCAGCGCGGGGTGTTCCTTTTCGGGAAGCTTACAATCTCGTGGGGAAAGTGGTGAAAACCAGTATTGCCGCAGGTAAACTTTTAAAAGATTTGAGTTTATCAGAATGGCAAGAATTGCATCCAGCGTTTGATGCAGATATTTATGAAGCGATCGCTCCCCGTCAAGTCGTCGCAGCCCGCAACAGCTACGGTGGTACAGGCTTTGAACAAGTAACCAAAGCCCTGAAAGCCGCTCGCACTCAAATAACTGTTGAATAAGGGACATCGACCGCTATGCTTATTATGCGTTGCCCGAAACCCTTGATTAGACGTAAGCTAGCTACGTCTCTACGTATGACTATGGAGATGTCTAATAAATAATAAATAAGGGCGTATAATTATACGCCCTTTCAAATGACGGAAACTGATGAGACTACATAACATCCTTAACTTTTGCAGAAAACACAATACAACTAAAAAGCTTACTTAAATTTACAAACTTTAACTAAGTTCGATAAGCTTTATGGCTATTTAGTAATCCTCCACCCCCTAGCGATCGGCTAAGGATAGGAGCATTTATGCAATCTAAGCTAAAAGAGACAAATCAAATGCCTGCTGTTGAGCAACATTCTTTATTCAGCAGCATCCATTGATGCTGCTCCTTCATCCTCTTCACTCTTTGGCGGTCTTTGTTGGAATCTTCTCTGCATTCTTCCTGTAGTGGTTCGTTTACGAAACTTCCGGGCATATGCCTGGTTCCGTAGCGCCTTTTCTTTTTTGGGGTTGCGGCGCTTGGCCATGTTCACCTCATTAATAAACAACAAACTAGCTGAAGCCACAAATAACTCAGGCAATATCAACGACCAATGTTATTGATATAGTCTTAGTCTAGTTCAGCACTCAATACACTTTAAACAGTGTTCTAGTGTACCGCATTTAAGTTTTTTATGTCAATCCAACTTGAGAATTATTTTTTGATTAATTAAATTCGTAACTTTATTGCTCAATTTTGATGTGGAATAGGCAGTTTTCAAGCAAAGTATTTAGATATAGAAACTATTTTATAAGAAAATTTCATATCGGAAAAAAATAAATTTTCAGTTAAAAATTTTAAAGTATTGAAAAAATTAACGTTATTTCAAGTATAGATTTAAGCAATTTAGATTTTTCAGCAAGTATTTATTGCCACTTTCAACAAGGTAATTTTAGCTAAAAGCTAAAAAATTATTAGCTCATAATGATTATGTATATACATAGTTTTGGTTTCAGCAAATGCTAAAATTGATCTGTTCTGCGGTAATCGTTAGAATAAAACCTTAAACCACGAGCATCCTCACATAACACAAAATTCAATATTTTCGTAGTTGAGCGGATGTTGGTCGTGGCGAGTTCTACAATACTACACAGAAATTGGAAGATTGAACGTTTTTGCTTTTTTTGCTGCAACTGTCCAGTCCACACGTAGCTTATGGCGCTTTGGACAAGCTGTACTGGGTATCCTTTTTCGTCATCCCATCACTGGCACGAGTATCATCCCCATTTTACCCGATGGTAGGATTGTGCTAATCCGGCGGCGTGACAATGGTCGCTGGGCATTGCCTGGAGGTATGGTGGACTGGGGAGAAGATATTCCCAATACAGTCCAGCGTGAACTGATGGAGGAAACTGGGCTTGATTTGGTGAAAATTCGGCGTTTGGTAGGAGTTTACTCTGCACCAGATCGCGATCCCAGAATTCATTCGATTTGTATTGTCGTTGAAGCAGAAGTTAAGGGAATTATGGAGATTCAAGATACCTTGGAAGCAATGGAAATCCAGGCTTTTGCTCTCAACTCTCTACCACCAGGACAAATGTCCCACGATCACACTCGGCAGTTGCAAGATTACTTGCAGGGCTTGACAACATTAGCGTAAAAGTATACAAGTCAATTGTTAGTAGTTAGTTGTTATTCTATTAACTACTAACTACTATTTACTAACTACTAAATTAAAATGAATAATTTATTTCGTAACTCTCGGAGAAAACTCTCTCAAGGGTTATTATTTTGGCGTGAAGTTGGTGAAGGAACTCCTATAATTTTCTTACATGGTGCTTGGAATGATAGCTGTGAATGGTTGTCGGTAATGGAATCGCTTTCAACTTCCCATTGTTTGTCACCAGATTTATTCGGTTTTGGTGAGTCAGATTATCCTAATGTTCATTACTCAATTGATTTACTTTTAGAATCTCTAGCTGAATTTATCCATGCTTTAAAGTTAGAAACAGTTTATTTAGTTGGACATTCTCTGGGAGGCTGGATTGCTGCTAGCTATGCTTTAAAATATTCACATAAAGTTAGTGGTTTAGTATTGTTAGCACCAGAGGGTGTGGAAATCGAAGGACAAGAAAAGCGTTTGCAGAAAATGCGACAATTAGTCAAGCGATCGCCTGTTATATTTAAATTATTGCGATTACTTCGTCCCATAACTAAAATTTTCGGCTGGGATCAAGAAATTGAACAAGATTGGCAGCTTTATCAAGTACTGGTGAAATATCCCACAGCTTGCAAAATATTATTTCAACGTCAGCAGCCAGAAATTAATGCCGAATTCTTACACGAGCGGTTATATACTTTAGAAATGCCAGTTTTGATTTTGCAAGGTGGAGAAGATACACCACGCTCTCTAGCCATGAGTAAAGTTTACAGTCAAATTCCTTCCTCGGAGTTAAAAATAATTGCTCGTGGAAAAAGTAACTTACCAGAATCTTGCGCTGGTATCGTTGCGGGATATATTCGAGATTTCATCAAAAGTCACGAATTAAGTTATTAGATTTAGGTATTTAATTCTGTAATATTTGCTTTCGTTGAATCAGCGATGAAAAATCAGCAATTGTTTAGTAATCGAGTAGCAATACTAGCTACTATGCATCAAAAAGAGATAGTCATTGCACCACTTCTAGAACAATTAGGAATTAAAGTTATAGTACCACCTGATTTAAATACTGATATTTTTGGTACATTCACCAGAGAAATTAAACGTGTTGGTACGCAGATTGAAGCTGCCAGATTAAAAGCCGAAAAAGCACTTGCTCTCACAGGTGAAACTTTAGCGATCGCTAGTGAAGGTACTTTTTGCCCTTATCCTAGTTTACCTTATATTTCTAGTAATAGAGAAATTGTTATTTTATTAGATAAAGAAAATGAGCTAGAAATTATTGGTGAGGAATTTTCTCTGGAAACTAACCATAATTTTCAGCTTATTCAAAATATTGAAGAAGCATATAAATTTGCAACTAAAGTTGGTTTTCCCGAACATGGTTTGATTGTTATTTCTGATTCACCCAAAGATAGCGGTGAGATATTCAAAGGTATTATTACAGATAAACAACTTGAAGAAGCTGTTTATTTTGCTTTAAAAAATTCACCAAATAAAAAGGTGCATATAGAAACAGATATGCGAGGGATGTATAACCCTACACGAATGAAAAACATAGAAAAAGCCACTCGTAATTTATTAAAAAAGATTAATAGCTTTTGCCCAAGTTGTGGTATCCCCGGTTTTGAAATAACTCAAAGAATTAAAGGATTACCCTGTGCAAGTTGTTATACACCTACTTTGCTAACTCGTGCTGTCAAATATCAATGCCAAAAATGCGGTTTTAGTCAAGAAGAATCATTCCCTGATGGCAAATATGCCGATCCTAGAGAGTGTATGTATTGTAATCCTTGATGCTTATCATTGTTAAATCCGATATTGAGTTGGAATTAAGCTAATTTATCTGAATTTCCCTCACAGTTAAGCTATCTCTATCTTTAATAAAAGAAACTTATATTTAAAAGGTCTTGTTATTTTTTAAGATTATCAATATAGTTTCTTCAAGAAGCAATAAATACCAAATATAGCAAGGTACACCACTTCCCGATAATAAGTAGTTAATAACTAACTATTGAATTTATTGCGGTTATAAAGCTGGAAATTACATTTTATAAAAGGAGAAACCTCATGTTAAATCGCAGTCAGCTTGTTCGGGGTCTTGAAACCATCCAAGATTTAATAGTGGTTTCTCTGTGTATTGGTTTATTCAGCTTCATGGTTATCCAATTGCGAGCAATGTTTTACTCGCTGCTACCTCCTTTAAACTTTAAAGTTTTCACTTCCGATATTTTATTTCTGTTGATTTTGGTCGAGTTATTTCGATTGCTGATTATTTACTTACAAGAACAACGAGTATCGATTGGTGTAGCTGTAGAAGTGTCGATTGTTTCGGTGTTGCGAGAAGTAATTGTGCGGGGAGTGCTAGAAGCAGAATGGAGCCACATTTTAGCAGCATGTGCTTTCTTGTTGGTGATGGGAGTACTGCTAGTAGTTCGAGTTTGGCTACCACCAACTTTCAGTGGCATTGACCCAGAAAGGTTATTATCTCAAAGAAGTCAGCTACTTTCAACTGATAAGCCATTGGAATTTCATGAAAATAATTCTCATTTCTAGACGCAGAAAGTTGCTTCTAAAAGTTGAAGTAAATCATCCGATATTGTAGAGACGTTCCGGTGGAACGTCTTTACTAGACGTAGGAGTGAAAGAGACGTTTCAGTGGAATGTTTTTACTAGACAAACGTCGTGAAAATGAACTATGGGTTGTGAACAACCCTTGTAGAGACGCGAAATTTCGCGTCTCTACATTGTTTTCTACGACGGTTGTCTACTAGCGTAGAAAAATAGCGATCGCATTCCCCAAAATATCAAATTCGGTTCCACAATCAAACGCGCTGCAATTTCTGGAAACTCTGATTTCATATAGTTTACCACTAAGGTGCTTGAGCCTCCTTTAATCGCAACATTACTTTCGGGAAAATCGCACCACCAAGCTTCAACAAAGTCTTTGATTCCAGCTAGTAACGTATAAATTATCCCACTTTGCATTGCCTCTTCTGTATTTAAAGCAAATCGTTGCGGTAGAGACTTCGTATTTCGCGTCTCTACAACTGGTAATTGTCCGGTATTTTGCCTAAGACTCGCAAACTGCAAACCTAATCCTGGTAAAATTGCCCCCCCGACTAAATTTTTGTCGCTATCAGCACCTGTAAAAGTCAGTGCTGTCCCCGCATCAATAACTAACATGGGAAAGCCAAAAGTGCTGACAGCAGCATATAAACTCAAGGCACGGTCAATTCCCAATGTGGGATACATACCCTTGAGCGGTACTTCTTCTAAAGTAATAATGCGGACATGAGGATAATTTTGCCAAATCTCCGTTTGACTAGGAACAACGGAGGAGAGGAGGAGGGGGGAGTCGGAGACAAGGGAGACAACGGGGACAAGGAGGAGAAGGGGGACAAGGAGGAGCAGGGGGACAAGGAG
>NZ_JAOWRF010000053.1 GCF_025753815.1 Plectonema radiosum NIES-515
CGTAGTGGGAAAATTGTTATAGAAGGATCTATAGCTGATAGTACCATGAAGGAAATTCTGAATATCTTTCATAAGACTTCAGAAGCCTACACCGAATTTGTACTCAAATCGGTGTAGGAGATGTCACGTTACACTTTCAAACCCCTAACTCCTAACTCTCAATTACCCACCAAAACCAGGAATCGGAACCAAACGCTTCAGCGCACGATTCACAACATCGCTATAGCGCAGTTCACCACACAGGATTCTACCCATAATTTGGCTACCAGAAGGACGCTTGACACCCACTTTGTAACCAACGCCCGGAAAGCGGTAAAATGCACCAGCTAACTTTTGCGCCCAAGCCATATCAGCCCCCCATTGTTCGGCGATCGCTTCCGAATAATTTTCTAAAGCGTTCGCATCACCAGAAAGCGCTTGGTTAATCGCCCCAGCTGCTAGCAAACCGCTAAAAATAGAGGGGCGAATACCTTCTGCTGTCATCGGATCAACTACACAAGCGGCTTCCCCTGCTAAAACCGCATTTTGAGTATGCAGCTTTTGATTGCCATCCCATAAACAAATAGGATGACCGTATTGCTTGCTAGCTTTAACATCTAGACCAAAACTTTTTCCGTATTCATGCAAAATTTTCTTAAAATCTTGGGGTTCCCCACCGATGAAAGTACCGACACCAATCGAATAACCATCAGCTTTGGGAAAGTTCCAGATATAGCCGTTTTTGACCATACCAAACTCGAAGTGGATTGTAGACTTATTCTCCACAACCGCTGGGACTTCTGCCTCTAAAGCCCCTGCTAAAAGGCGTTTGCGTTCTTTCAAGCCCAGCCATTTTGCCATCGATCCTTTCACACCGTCAGCAGCGATTAAAAAGCGACCTGTAACTGGACCGTTAGCTGTGTTAACTTGCCAATGATCGCTCTTAAATTCAATTCCAGTTACTTCCGTAGAATCTTTTAATTGGGCACCTTGTTTTTGCGCTTGCTGAATTAGGAAATGGTCAAAAACATCGCGTCGCACCATCCAGACTGGCTCGATGGTCTCTATTTTAGTTTCTACAGGGTCGCCCATTTTCCAGGTAAAGCGCAACTCGTCCACTTTCAGAGAAATTGCTGGAGTAAAATCAAAGTCAAACCATTGGGCGATCGCAGGCGATACCCCTCCGCCACAGGGTTTGTATCTTGGCAAAGATTCTTTTTCTAAAACTAATACCGAACGTCCCTGCTTGGCTAAATGGTAAGCGGCTGTTCCACCAGCAGGTCCCGCGCCGACGATGATACAATCATGCATATGGCTGAATTTTTGCTCCTGAAGAACGTTGATTTTTGCGTTTTTATTTGTACTTTACAAGAAAAACTGGAAAGTTTGAAAGCCCCCAAGGAACAGGTGCGTAGCGCCGTCTTCCGTCTTTTAAGTGGGGGATGAAAAACGACTCAGGTGGTTGAAACCACCGTCAATATTTAAGGTATCGCCTACGCACGAAGCCTGCCTAGCCTAGCGGCAACGGCAAAGCCGAACGCAGGCTATGAGTATTCAAGCCAGGGTCGGCAGGCTTTGTTTATTTAGCCCCAGGAATCTCGCGCCTGTGGGCGTTTTTCCCAAATTGAGATGTTCCCTATTTAACAGCCTTCAGTGTAACCGATCTAAATTTTTCTTCTGGAGCTACCATGCTTATCCGTAAATATTTGGATAGAAATTTTTTATGTTGATTAATTCAGATTGCTTGTAACACCGCCACATACTTTTTTCTGATAATTCCACTGATAACTGTCAAGAAGTTAAATGTGTTTTTTATATCATCTAAATTATTTAATGAGTGTAACCGCTACTAAATTACAATTCATTAGTTTCACCGATGACAAATTTTTAGCCAAGGCTTTACGATATTTTATAAAGTTTTAGTAAAGATGTGAGAAAGTACGAAGGTTGAAAAATTCATAGATTATCCTTCAGCCTTCATACTTCACACTTTAGACAGTGGTGATGTCTTTTTCTTTTTCTGCCAACAAGTCGCCGATTTTCGCGGTGTACTTGTCGGTTAGTTTTTGCAATTCGTCTTGCTGGTCTTTGGCTTCATCCTCAGAGATTTCTGAGGCTTTCTCCTGCTTGCGAATTGAGTCTAGAGCATCGCGGCGGATGTTGCGAATGGCAACGCGCCCTTCTTCAGCATATTTGGCGGCGAGTTTGACAAATTCTTTACGCCGATCGCTTGTCAAGGGCGGAATATTCAGCCGAATCACAGAACCATCGTTGTTGGGGGTTAAACCGACATCCGACATCGAAATTGCCTTTTCGATCAAGTTCATGGTATTGCGATCGTAGGGCTGAATCGTAATACTTGTCGAATCTGGCGTGCTAATGTTTGCCAGTGATTTCATCGATGTGGGGGTACCGTAGTATTCCACCATCACCTTATCTAGTAGACTCGCATTGGCGCGACCAGTGCGAATCGTGTTAAAAGCTCGTTGAGTTGACTCAACGGTCTTTTGCATCGTACTCTCAGCTTCATCTAATTTCACAAGAACCTCCCACAAGGGTGCCGATAGATTCTCCCATAATTGCTCGTTGAATATTACCTCGCACCGATAAATCAAATACAAGTATGGGAATGTTGTTTTCTTTACACATAGCAATTGCAGTACTATCCATTACCCGCAAATCTTGAGCCAAAACGTGGGCGTAAGTAAGGCTTTGATAGCGTTTGGCATCAGGATAGATATGGGGGTCAGCATCGTACACTCCGTCTACCTTGGTTGCCTTAAAAATGATTTCCGCATCAATTTCTGCGGCTCTTAATGCGGCAGTCGTGTCGGTAGTAAAGAAAGGATTTCCAGAACCAGCGCCAAAAATTACCACCCGTCCTTTTTCAAGATGACGGATGGCACGACGACGAATATACGGTTCGGCTACTTCTTGCATAGCGATCGCAGTTTGGACCCGCGTCTGTACCCCTATTCGTTCTAGGGAGTCTTGGAGTGTCATGGCATTCATTACCGTGGCAATCATGCCGATGTAGTCAGCGTTTGCCCGGTCCATACCCGCTGACGCCGCTTTGACGCCACGAAAAATATTACCACCGCCCACAACAATGGCGATTTGCACACCTGTGGCTATCACCTCTGCTACCTCTTGTGCTATTTCTTTGACCACTTCTGGATCAATTCCATAGCCCATGTTGCCCATCAAGGCTTCACCGCTCAGTTTAAGTAAAACCCGTCGGTAATTCGTTCCCATGAAGTTACGTTTTATCAAAAAGTTGCAATTGCCTCCAATTTAAGATAGCAGTGGGCGTGACTTTCTGTCTCTAATTCCGCCAGATTAAGCAAGTACCAACAGGTGGAGTTTGCGTAATGTAAACTTCTTCACCTTGAAATAAAGAGGCGATCGCATTTTTTAGATATTGCTCTTTCACAGACCGGGGATCTTCCGGGTTATCATCGATTTGCCCTTTGTAGCGGACTACACCATCTTTATCTATTAAAAAAGCCATTGGTGTAACCAGTGCCCCAAAACTGCGGCTTGTATCTTGGGTTGAGTCCCATAGATAGGGAAAGTTCAACTCATGCATGAGCGCAAAAGCTTGCATATTGTCAAAGCTTTCCGTCGGATTTTCATTGCCATCACTGCCATTCATGCCAATCAGCGAAAAACCTTGTTGAGCAAATTCCGCTTGAATTTCTTTTAGTCTATCTATATACAACCTGACATAAGGACATTGGTTGCACATGGAAATGACACCGACTGCACGGAACTTTTCAAGATAACGCCGAAGATGGTGTACTTGTTTGTCAATTCCTGGCAGTTCAAAATCTGGTGCGTAGCTTCCTACTGGAGTGTCAATTGTTTCTAGTATATTCATCTTCTTTTAGCGCCAAGGAACTAAAAACAAAAAATATAGTCATATTCGGTGTTATCTTCCAGCTTCAAACCAACCCTTAGCTGATGCTTGATACCCAATAATTTTATAGACCAATTTGGCTGCCGTAAATTGTGAAACTACTGAATCTACAAGGGGTGCTAATTCCATCACATCACACCCGATGACATTATGTTTTTCACATACGCGCTGCAAAAAGGTCATTAAAGCATACCAATTTAAACCGCCCGGTTCTGGGGTACCAACGCCAGGAATTAAGGTAGGATCGATGCCATCTAAATCAATGGTGAGAAAAACTTTATCTGTCTGAATTGCCGAAATTGCTCGATCCATCCAATTTGGCTCGTTAGCAATTTCCCGCGCTCGAAATACAGTTAGTTGTTTTTCTTTGATTAAGTCGGCTTCTTCTTTACAAATCGCTCGAATGCCAATTTGCACGGTGGGTAAATTCATATCGACAATTCGTCGCATTACACAAGCATGATTGTGAATTGAGCCTTCATAACTGTGACGTAAGTCACCGTGAGCATCAATTTGCACAACCGTAAATGGTTCGTTTGTATAAAATTGACGATATGCTTCGACAATTGCCGCAGTAATACTGTGTTCGCCACCCAAAGCAATGACAAATTTGCGATCGCCAATTAACTTAGAAACCGTTTCTTCAGTAACTTTTAGCATTTCCTCAGCGCTAATACTAGAGGAGCGCGTGTCCG
This sequence comes from Plectonema radiosum NIES-515, assembly GCF_025753815.1. Classification (GTDB taxonomy): domain Bacteria; phylum Cyanobacteriota; class Cyanobacteriia; order Cyanobacteriales; family Nostocaceae; genus Hassallia; species Hassallia radiosum_A. Next base: position 4,594 of record NZ_JAOWRF010000053.1, read on the forward strand.
CAATTGTTTCATAAGTGTAAATCCCGACTTCGCAACCGGTTTCTCTATCTAGTTCTTCATCGTAATATTCCACCTGATGAGAAGCTTCCAGTATAGAATCTGGACCATTTTCACAGCCCCGGCGATAAGTGGTTGTTGCTTCGTAAGCAATGGGTAATATTACTACTTTTGATGCATCATAATTAGCAGTAACGTCACTGCCAAGAAATGGCATTAAAGAAGTAGAAGTTTGTGCCAACATGACAAAAATTTTCCTCAGTTTAGATAAGATGTGACTTCTAATACTGACATAATCTCACTGATGAATGCACTATCTCTATCAAAAAATAAGAGCTATCCGATGCTGAATTAAACTTTTAGCTTGGCATTGATAAAGTTTTATATTAGACAACCTATTTGGAAATTAATTATGCGTTACCCACAACCTTTGTAGAGACGTAAGCTAGCTACGTCTCTACATCTTTTTCACATCGGTTGTCTATTTATCGACAAAATAAAAAACAATGATGCCTGGGGCTTCACCCTTCACCCTTCGCAGTTGCTTGCGCTCCTGGTTTCCCTCGGCAGCGCTGTTTTACTGTCTTGCGCCTATATGTTATGCTTTTAAATTTTCTATGATCCAATCGACAACCAAACTGCCTGCAACAAAAACCTGGACTTGGCAAGGTTTTCCCATCTGCTATCAAACCCAAGGAACCGCTGGACCCGCTGTGGTCTTGGTACATGGCTTTGGAGCCTCTTGGTGGCATTGGCGGAAAAATATCCCTGTACTGGCGGAAAATTGTCGTGTCTATGCTATTGATTTGATTGGCTTTGGTGCTTCGGCTAAACCCAAACCAGGTGAAGAGATTGCCTACACATTTGAAACCTGGGGACAGCAAATCGCTGATTTTTGTCGGGAAGTAGTGGGAGAACCTGCTTTTTTTGTGGGAAATTCTGTAGGCTGTATTGTAGTCATGCAGGCAGCGGTGGATAACCCGGATATGGCATTAGGAGTTGCCTTGCTGAACTGCTCCTTACGGCTGTTACACGATCGCAAACGAGGGACACTACCTTGGTATCGTAGCGCCGGAACGCCCTTGCTACAACGCTTGCTATCTATCAAACCTGTTGGCAAGTTCTTTTTTAATCAAATTGCCCAGCCCAAAACCGTGCGCTCAATTCTCCTCAAAGCCTATGCCAATTCTGAGGCAGTGACAGACGAGTTAGTAGATATCTTGATGGCACCAGTAAGCGATCCGGGTGCTGTAGCTGTGTTTCTTGCCTTTACGGCTTATTCTACAGGTCCCCTACCTGAAGACCTTTTACCTTTGCTGCCTTGTCCGGCAATTATTTTGTGGGGAACAGCTGACCCTTGGGAACCGTTTGAGTTAGGTAAAGAGTTAGCTAATTTCCCAAAAGTGCTAAAGTTTATACCTTTAGAAGGTGTTGGGCATTGTCCCCAAGATGAAGCACCGGAGCTAGTGAATCCGATTATACAGGATTGGATTGGGAAAATGTCAAGTCCCTTTGCTCCAATTAATTTTTAACGTGAGTTCGATGAACTAAAAAACGGGAGGAGGAAGGGTTGGTAAGTCTTTGGGATAAATATCAAGTTAGGGTTTTTGAGGCAAGTAAGTGTCAGGGAGAACATGCATACCCCACTACCCTATATTCTCTTCTCAATTCAGGATCACGGACCTGGAAACAATCTTTCGTCGATTTCAGCAAGTGAATGTGGAGCTAGTCTTAAGTTGATTAATTGATAGACAACTCTGTAAGATAAGGTAGAACTCTGTACAGTAGAAGTTAGATGTACAAACCACGCTTTCATAGGAAATGCCAGAATGCTTTTGTCAATCAAAA